>CAJKJS010000109.1 GCA_905200265.1 uncultured Oscillospiraceae bacterium | reverse complement strand
GAAGAGGGCGCGTCTTTTTTATTTTGTTTTTCTAGGGGTGTTTCCCCAGGGATTTTTCCTAGGGGAGAATGCCCCCGTACCCTGTTTTTAGCAGGTAGCGCCACCCTTTAGATGCTTTTGCGCCTTCAGGTTTTCGTCCTTGCGGCTGAGCAACGCATTATCCAGCAGCTGGGCCTGTACGTTTTCAAAGCCCAGGCGTTCTACCGTGTCGGCAAACCGTTCGCCGGTGATACCCTGTTCGCGGAACAGCAAAATGGCCTTTTCTACGATGTCCAGCACTTCTTCGCGGCTGGTAAACACCGGGCTCAGGTACCGGCCATGGGCCACTTTCTTGCCCCAACGGCCACCAATATAAATGCGGTAACCGTTGACGGCTTCTTCAAAGGCGCCAAACGGGCACTTGTGTAGGCAGCGTCCGCAGTGGTTGCAGGCATTGTCGTCCACGGTAATCTTCCCGTTTTCCACATGAGCCACATGGATTGGGCAGGTGTTTTCCACCTGACATACCTTGCAGCCACGGCACTTGGCATAATCGATCTGCGGCACCCGCTGGCCAATAATACCCAGGTCATTCAGGTCGGGTTTTACGCAGTTGTTCGGGCACCCGCCCACGGCGATTTTGAACTTATGGGGCAGTTTTACATCGCTGTACCCGTGGAAGAACCGTTCGTGGATTTCTTCCGACAGGCTAAAGGTATCAATGAGGCCATACTGGCAGGTCGTACCCTTGCACGAAACTACCGGGCGCACCTTGGAACCGGTACCGCCGGTTTCCAGCCCCGCCTGCATTAGTTTTTCCCGCAGGGGTTCAATGTTGTCATAGGGCACGCCCTGAATTTCCATGGTCAACCGGGAAGTCATGGTCACATAGCCATTCCCGAACTCTTCGGCAGCTTCGGCAATCACCTTCGCTTCGTCCGCCGTAATACGGCCGTTGCGGGTAATCACGCGGCCATTAAAGCAATCGGGGGTGTTCTTGTCCCACAAGAAGCCTAAGGCCTTTACGCGGGTGACGTCTTCGGGCGAAACCGCTGCCCCAGCCGATGCCACTTTCACATCGTTAAACGCGGTGGCGCCTTCCAGCACATAGGTATTTGTATACCCGGCCTTGCGCATGCGGTTTTGCAGGAAGTAGGCGCGTTTGCCGCGGGCACATACCAACAGCAGGTTTTCCTGCAAATCCAGCCCATCGATGGGGCCTTCCACCTTGGTCAGGTCCACGAACTTCGCACCGCGGATGGTGGGGACCTTGTTGGCGTCAATCACAGTCCAGCCCTTGGCTTTCCCGGCAGCGTATTCGGCGGGGGTCATGCTGACCATATCGCCCGACAGCTTATTTTCCAACATATACACGGCCTGCACAAACGGGTGAATGGCCGTAGAGAACGGCGGCGCATAGGCAAAGTCACCGTTGTCAAAGTCTTCTAACGTAGCGCCCATATTCAGGCCCATCACGGCGATGTCCACCATTTTGTCCACAGCCCCGGGGCCCAGCACCTGCACACCCAGCAACTTGTGGGTGGCCTTGTCCGCGATGAGCTTGGTGACAAAGATCCCGGCATCGGGATAATAGTGGGCTTTGTCATCGGTAACAGCCACAACGGTTTCCACCTGATACCCGGCTTTTTCCGCCTGGGCCTGGGTCAGCCCCGTACGCCCGGCATTGAGCCCCGGCATCTTCACAACGCCCGTGCCCAGTACCCCGGGGTACGAAACGCCCCGGCCTGCCTGGCTCAGCGCCAAGGTGCGGCCTTCCATATTGGCAGAAGAACCCATAGGCGACCACTGGCGGGCGCCGGTCAGCCGGTTTGTGACCAGAGCGCAGTCGCCCACAGCGAAAATATCCGGCAAATTGGTCATCAGATGTTCGTCTACACAAATGGCGCCTTTTTCCATCGTAAGGCCCGTGTCCTGCAAAAAGGCCGTATTCGGCCGAATGCCGGCAGCCAGTACCACCAGTTCACAGGGAATCTTCTGGCCGGCGATGGAAGCGCCCTGCACCTTATCTTCGCCTTCAATGCTCTGTAAAGCCGCGCCGGTCATGACCCGCACGCCTGCTTTTACCAAATGGCGGCGCACGTACCCGGCCATTTCTTCATCCAGCACACCGGGCAGCAACTGGGAAGCCATATCGGCTACAGTTACCGTCAGGCCCAGGGTCTGCAGGTTTTCGGCGGCTTCCAGTCCGATAAAGCTGCCGCCAATCACCACAGCGCGGCGCACGCTGTTTTCTTTCACATACGTGCGAATAGCCTCGGCATCGTCGGGGGTACGCATAACAAATACGCCCTGTTTGTCTGTGCCGGGCACCGGCGGTTTCACGGCGGAAGCGCCCACCGCGATGACCAGTTTGTCGTAGTCATACGTACTTTCTTCGCCCGTTCTCACATTCCGGGCACTGACGGCTTTTTTCGCCGGGTCTACGTGGAAGGCTTCCCACCCAGTGAGTACCTGCACCCCTGTCAAGGCCGCATACTGGGCCGGGGTGTTCACAATCAGTTCGTCGCGTTCTTCGATCAGGCCGCCCACATAGTACGGCAGCCCGCACCCTGCGTAGGAAATTTCGCTGTCCCGAGTGAGCACCGTCACCTGGGCCGAACGATCCATGCGTTTCCATTTCGCTGCCGTTTTGGTACCGGCGGCCACGCCGCCAAGGATCAATACTTTCATGCTGGTTTCCTCCGTCATGCACCGTGGCAGCCGTTGTGCCCACAGCCGCCGTGTTCGTTATGGGCACAGTCGTGCCCGCTTTCGTGATGACCGCAGCTGTGGCCTTCCCCGTGGTGATGATTACAGGTAGCCCCGGGCACCGAAATAAGGGTACCAGAAAGGTACGCCAAAACGGCTTCTTTTGCGTCGCCGCTCACCCCGGCCAGCACCGTAATGCCCGCTTCTTTTAAAGCCTGCTGCGCCCCGGGCCCAATGCCGCCGCACAGCAGCACCTGCACCCCGGCGTTTTTCAGCAACCCGGCTAATGCCCCATGGCCTTCCCCGGTTACGGGCAGCATTTTCTGATCCAGCACGGCGCCGTTATCGGTATCGCTGAGCAAAAATGCCCGGCTTTTTCCAAAATGGCCAAATACCTGTCCGTTTTCCACGGGCACTGCGATCTTTTTCATGGTTTCTTCCCCTTTCTGTTGGCGGTGGCAGCAATGCTTGGCTCCCATGCACTCTGGCTTTAGTGCCGTGCACACAATCACATCGCCGCCGTGAATCTGCAGCTTTTTCCCTTCCACCAGTGCGCGTACCACCTGCTGCCGGGCATGGTCGTACATTCTTGTCACCGTGGGACGAGATACCTGCATTTTTTTGGCACACTGTTCCTGGCTGTATGCTTCGTAATCCAGCAGGCGCATCACTTCAAATTCATCAAATCCAATGGTTACCACGTCGTCCCGGCCACCGACCGGCTCGAACAGGGTCACACTGGGTTTCGCGCAAATGCAGCGCCGTTTTGTGGGTCTTGGCATGGTGATACGCCTCCTTTCTTTTGCTCCATTCTACCACCATTATGAACATATGTCAATAATAGAGTCCCTTTTTCCTGAATTTTACGGGGCTTTTACCGTGGTAGGGTTGCATAGCTGCGCCGGGCGTGGTACGGTAAGAAAAGAGTCAAAATTTGCCAGATGTGCGCCCCTCGGGGGCGAAAAGGAGAGAGAGAAATCATGACTGTTACTTTTGATACCATGCGTCACAATGAAGAAATCCGTGCCTTACTGGAAGCCGGCGACGAAGCGCTGGGCGTCATTGGCTTTACCGACCACGGCTATGGCCACGCCGGGCTGGTTTCCAAAGTAGCCGGGGACATTCTGGAAACACTGGGCTACGACGAGCGCACCTGCGAACTGGGGCGCATTGCCGGGTTTATTCACGACATCGGCAACGCCGTCAATCGCAGCAATCATGCGCTGACCGGTGCCTTGCTGGCATACGAAATCCTTCTGCGGGCAGGCATGTCCCCCCGGGAGGCCACGGCCATCACCACCGCCATTGGCAACCACGACGAAGGCACCGCCGCTGCCGTGACGCCGCTGTCCGCTGCGCTGATCCTTGCGGATAAGAGCGACGTGCGCCGCAGCCGCGTGCGGGCCAGCCGGGTGCGTTCCCGCTTTGATATTCACGACCGGGTGAATTTTGCCGCCGAAAGTTCCCGCCTGCTGGTGGACCGGGAACGCTCCATTGTCACCCTGTCCATTCGCATCGATACCGAAATCTGCGCGGTGATGGATTATTTTGAAATCTTTTTGCAGCGCATGACCCTGTGCCGCAGCGCTGCCGCCTTTTTGGGACTTAATTTCGAACTGGTCATCAACGAAACCCGCATGCTGTAATCAGGGGATGATCTTTTCGTATGCCCGCCGGGGCGTTCCGTCGTGAACGGTGATCTGTCCGCAGTACGTAAACCCGCACCGGGCAATGGCCCGGCGCATGGGGGCGTTTTGTTCGTGGGTATCCACCCGCACGCTCACGCACCGGCCCCGCATAAACTTTTCGCAAAAGGAAAAGCACCGATCCGCCACACGGTTTTTCCGCCCGGCAGACGCTAAGCGGTGCACGGTCACATAGGGCCCATTTGTCAGCCAGGCCCCCTGAATCACCCGGTACGTGGGGTCTTCGCCTTCATAGAGGGCGAAGACCCCTTCCAGTTTCCCGTCTTCTTCCAGCACAAAGCATACGCCCGCCGCCATATCCTGCCGGATGAGCGTTTCTGACGGGTGCCCCACAGGCCACTGGGTGGGATTCCCGGTTTTTACCATGTACGTTTGGGCCCCGCGATAGATGGCCATCACACCCGGTAAATCCGTTTCCACGGCTTTTCGTACCGTCACTGATCCCGACTCCCTTCGTACACGCTTTCATCGAAATCGTCCCCGGGGAAATACGCTCTTGTATACGCCCGGTTCCCCTTTTCGTCGCTAATTTCCAGGCGCACATATCCGTCGTTTTTTTGCAGCGGGAATTTTGCACCCGTCAGTGCCGGACCGTTGCCTCTTGCCACCCGTTCGGCCCGGCGGCTGCCGCAGGCTAAAATGATTTCTTCACATGGCGCGCACTCGATGTGGATAAATCCGTCTTCGATCCATACGCCCCTGATTTCCGGTCCGCCGGATGCGTAATAGTCCCCATTTTGCAGTGCTCGGAATATCGCTTCATAGGTCAGTTCCGGTGCGGCAATCATGGTAAAACCGCCAAAACTGTCGCAGTTTGGGTGGTCAAAGGGATAGCGGTTGTGATTATCGTCTGTCGCCAACACACCTAAGCGCTTGCCGTGGCGCAACATCTCTTCGTACACCAGAATATTATCGCTATCCTGCCGCCCGTCGGCCGTACAGCCATAATTGCGCACTTCCATGGCAAAGCACCCTTCATACCGGTTGTAATTATCCCCGGTTTCCATGGACCACTGAGGATGGTTATAACTGACTAAGTACCCCAGCGCCCGGGCTTTTTGAATGATCGCGTTAATGCATTCTGGAGTATAAGCCCGGCTCATACCCTCGTCCGGCTGACCGGGCGGGCAGGGCGTGGGGCTATATAAGTTTAAGTGGCAACATTTGCCCCGTATCCAGTTATCCCCTTCTCTTTCGTTAAAATCCACTTCGTACGCTGTCAGCAGCAAAAAGTGCTCGTTCCCCAGTGCCTCATGGCTTTC
>CAJKJS010000108.1 GCA_905200265.1 uncultured Oscillospiraceae bacterium | reverse complement strand
TGTGCGGGTGCGTAAA
Source organism: uncultured Oscillospiraceae bacterium (assembly GCA_905200265.1). Taxonomy (GTDB): domain Bacteria; phylum Bacillota; class Clostridia; order Oscillospirales; family Acutalibacteraceae; genus Heritagella. The sequence goes on along the minus strand of CAJKJS010000108.1, from coordinate 5,704 downwards.
AAACTGGCTGGGCCTGGATTTATCTACTTTTTCCCGCATTTACATCGGATCGGACCAGTGGTCGTTTGGTATGTACTGCCTCTACAACCGCATTCCTCATGTGTACATCGAAGACGCCAGCGGTATGCTGTCCCAACGGGAACGGTATATGGCCATTACCAAAGAGATCAGCCTGACAAACTACGTCATCACCGAATACCTGCACGGCGCGGGCCACAGCGACACCGAAATCGCCCGGCTGTGCGACACGTCGAATTTTTTACCCGGGTTTACCGATGAAAAAGCCGAAGATTTTTCCATTTACCGGGCGCTGCGGGATGAAATCCCCCACCGGGTACCGGAGATTTTGCGGTTTTATGGGGCACAGCCTGTAAACCTCCCCCCCGATAAACCGGTGTGCATGTTTATGACCCAATATATCAAGTCTATGGCGGTGCGGGATCTGGATGTCCAGGAGCAGATTACAACGCTGCTGCTCGATTACTTTGCCGAAAATTACCAGGTGGTCATCAAGCCCCACCCCAAAGATCAGTGGCTTAATTACAGGCGCATGTGCCCCGAAGCGGCCATTTTGCCCGGGAGCGTCAACGCGGAGCTGATTCCGTTTCTTGTCAGCCGCCCGGTGGACCGGGTACTTACCGCCAGTTCCACGTCGGTGGGGGGCATGGCTCCTACGGCTCGGGATGTATTCTCTTTCACCACCGAAATCGAAACCAACTGGGAAGCACTCCATACATGGTATGCGGCCGCAGTGGTGCTGCGGCATCTATGCGAACAAATTGGGTCCCTTGCCCCCCGTTATGACGAAGGGAATATAACGGGGCTCCATAACTTTTTACTGGAAGAAGCGGTCCCCCTTACTTCCGACGGCACGCCGGTCCTTATCACCAAAGACCCCATGCGTTTTGCCGCCGAAAAAGGCTGGCGCGTGCTATTGCCCACAAACGGGCATTCGGCATCCCCAGCCCGGGCCCGGGCCAAAATCACCGTACAGGTTCACCCGGAGGAAAACAGTTTGCTGCGGGGCCTTTCGTTTACCCTGTACCTGGGCGCGCCGGACGAGGAACCGGCTGTGCCCCAACCAGAGGAAGAACGGGTTTTATCCCATTCCCACGCGGTGATCAGCATGACCACCGCCCTATATAACGACCGGCCCCTTTGGCCGGGAAAGAGAGAGTGAAAGAAATGGACATGAAAAAAACGGTAGCTGTGGTGCCCGTGAAACTGAATAACGAACGGTTGCCCGGCAAAAATACCAAACCGTTCCACAACGGCCAACCGCTCATTACTTACATTTTGAAAACGCTCAAGCAGGTAAAGGGTCTTGACGGCATTTATGTGTATTGCAGCGACCCGTCGATCCGGGACTACCTGCCCGAAGGCGTTACCTATCTGCCCCGGGACAAAAAACTGGATCTTTCCAGCACGTCGATTTTAGATGTGCTGCTGGCGTTTGCTAGTGATGTGCCTGCCGAAAACTACGTGCTGGCTCACGCCACCGCGCCGTTTTTGAGCGCTGATTCCATCCAAAAGGGTCTCGATGCCGTGGTACATGGCGGGCATGACAGTGCCATGGCGGTGCGCAAATTGCGGGACTTTTTGTGGAAAGACGGGGTTCCCCTTTACGACACCCGTACCATTCCCCGCACCCAGGATTTGGGCGACTTGTACGCCGAAACCACGGGCCTTTATGTGTACACCCGGGCGCTTTTAACCGAGCAGCACCGCCGTACCGGCGATAAGCCCTATTTGGTGCCGGTCAGCGACGTGGAAGCCACTGACATCAACGAACCCTTTGATTTTATGATGGCGGATTTACTGTATAACGAACTGCTACGGGAAGGGGGCACCGCCCTGTGAACCGTGTGAAATTTCTTGATTGTACCCTGCGGGACGGCGGGTATGTGAATAACTGGCAGTTTGGCGCCGATACCATGAAAGATATGCTCGCGCGGCTAACGGCTGCGGGGCTGGATATTATTGAATGCGGGTTTTTGACCGATTTGCCCAGCAGCAAAGACCAAAGTTTGTTCCATACTCCCAAGGACCTGGACCCGCTACTGCCCGAAGGGGATAATACCCTGTATGTCGCCATGATCGCCATTGGCGAAAAAGAGATGAACCCCACCGCCCTGCCCGATAAAAAAGAGACCAAGTTAGGCGGTATCCGGCTGACCTTCCATCCGGAAGAAGTGGAAAAGGCGTTTTGCTACGGCGAAATGATCCAACAAAAGGGATACAGGCTGTTTATGCAGCCCGTGGGCACCGCCGGATATTCCGACGAAGACTTGATCCACCTGATCAAGCGCATCAACCGGCTGCAGCCCTATGCATTTTATCTGGTGGATACCCTGGGCACCATGTACGGCAAATCGTTTTTGCGGCAGGTGAGTTTAACGGACCACAACCTGGCGCCCTCTATCCGGCTGGGGTACCATTCCCACAACAATTTGCAGATGTCGTTTGCCAACGCCCAGCAGCTGCTCGAATACAAAACCGACCGAGGCCTGATTCTGGACTGTTCGGCCAGCGGTATGGGCCGGGGCGCCGGGAATTTGTGCACGGAACTGATTTTGCAGTACTTTAACACCGAATACGAAAGCCGGTACAATGTACTGCCGGTGCTGGAAGTCGTAGACCGCACCATTACCCCCATTTCCCTGTCGGCTCAATGGGGCTATGCCTGCCCGTATTTCCTGTCGGCGGCGCGGGATTGCCATCCGAACTATGCGTCGTACCTCATGGGCAAACAGACGGTATCGGTCACGGAAGTTGCCGAACTCCTCGATCAAATCCCCCCCGAAAAGCGGGAACGTTTTGACAAAACGCTGATCGAACACCTGTACCAGACGTACCAGTCCCACGCCATCGAAGATCAGATGGTGATCGACGCGCTGCGCCGCCAGATGGAAGGCCGTAAGGTGCTGGTGCTGGCGCCGGGCCACTCCATTGTGACATATCAGGAAACAGTCAAAGCTTTTATCGAAAAAGAAAATCCGCTTATCATCAGCGTAAACTTTGTGCCCCACCAGTACGACTATGATCTCTTGTTCCTCACCAATGACCGGCGGCTCGAGGCCATCCGGGAAGATATTCAGTGGGATAAAGCGGTGCTCACATCCAACATTCGCACCCTGCCCGAAGACGCTGAAGGGGCTCAGATGGTGAATTATTCGTCACTGCTTAACACCTCGTTTTACGCCTCCGACAGCGCGGGCATGATGCTTTTAAAACTGCTGGTCAAATGCTCGGTGCGGGATGTCACCCTGGCGGGAATGGACGGATTTTCCGACGATGCCCTGCAAAACTACTACACCGCCGATTACGCAGTATCGCGCTACGGCATTCCGCTGCACCAGAAAAACCAGGAAGTGAATGTCCAGCTGAATAAGCGCGCCCGGGACATGAAGCTGCATTTTCTGACCCCCACCCTCTATAAAATTGAAAACCGGGAAGGGGAAGACTGATTGTGCTAAGCCGACTCTTACGATTGCGAAACAAAATGCGGACCGGGGTAAAACGGCGAATGGATTATTTCGTACGTCGTCTGGCCATGAGCCGCCGCATGGTCACCGACGCCTATTACGGCGAGTGCGACCGGCATTTGCCTCTGTGGCGCCGGGGAATGACTCTTCTGCTATTATGCCTGGCGGCCAAAACCGGCCGGGCGTTTTCCCATCGGGCCCAGCCTCAGGAACGGCTGGACCACACCCGCAAAACACCTCTTACCCACACCGAAAGCCATACCCTGCGCCGTCCCGGATACGCAGCGCTGGCTAAACAGATTTTGCTGCACGACGTGATCTCGTTTGATATTTTCGACACGCTGCTCTTTCGCCCGTTTGACGACCCCACCGCGGTATTCTATCTGATAGGCGAAAAACTGCACGTGCCGTCATTTACCCGGTACCGGATCTTAGCCGAAAAACAGGCACGGCAAAAAGCCAAAGAGCGCACCGGGTATAATGAAGTCACCCTTTCGGACATTTACACCCAGTTGCAGCGGTATGTAGCCTGTGATATTGAAAAGGCTATGAGGATCGAATGCGAAACGGAACTGTCGCTCCTGAAAGCGAATCCCTATATGAAGCAGGTGTATCAGATGGCCCTGGAAATGGGCAAAACCCTGATTGCCGTGTCCGACATGTATTTGCCTGGGGATGTCCTGCGCCAGGCACTGGAACAAAACGGGTACACTCATTTTACTCGGGTGTTCTTGTCTCAGGAATGTGGGTTTTCCAAACGCAGCGGCAAGTTGTTCCCCTTTGTCAAACAGGAAATGGGTCTTGATAAGCGGTACCTGCACCTGGGTGACAGCCCCATCGCCGACCGGGTGCGCCCGCGGCGGGCCGGGTTTACCCCCTGTTATTATGTGAATGTCAACCGCGCCGGGAATCCCCACCGCTGTGCCGATCTCACGGCGCTGGTGGGCAGTGCGTACCGGGGCATTGTAAATAACCGGTTATACTGTGGCGCGTACCACGAAACCCCGTTTTTTGAGTACGGGTATGCCCATGCGGGGCTGTATGTCATGGGGTACTGTGTGTGGATTCATGAACGGGTCAAAGAAAAAGGCATTGAAAAACTATTGTTTTTGTCCCGGGACGGAGATATTCTGCAAAAGGCGTATGCCCTTTTATATCCCGAGGAACAAACCGAATACCTCTACTGGTCCCGTTCCGCTGCCACCCGGTTAACGGCCGGGTACTTCCGCAACGAGTTCTTTTTGCGGTATATCAAATACAAAATCAGCCGCGGCATCACCATGACCCAAATGCTCGGCGCCATGGAGCTGCCCCAGATGCAGGAATTTTTATCAAACGCCGGCTTTACTCCTGACACAGTGCTGACGAAAGAAAACTACGAAGCCATTATATCCGTATTTATGGCGCACTGGGAAAATGTGGAAGAAGCCTATGCACCCGGTCATCGGGCCGCTAGGAAAGTACTGGAAGAAAAGCTTCGCGGTGTAAAAAGCGCGGCCGCTGTGGACGTGGGCTGGGCTGCCTCAGGCGTTTCGGCGCTAAAAGTGCTGGTGGAAGATCTGTGGGGCCTGCCGTGCCATATCTATGGCTTTGTATCCGGGGCCAACTACCTGCACGACCAACAGGTGATCGAAGCGCCGCTGCTCACGGGGGATATTGAATCCTATATGTTCTCCCAGCGGAATAACCGCGCCCTGCGCCGCCGCCACCGGGTGGGTCAGCTTTACAGCGTATTTATCGAAATGATGCTGGCGTCCCCCTCCCCTTCGTTTTTGCAGTACGAAGAAAGCGAAAACGGCGACGTGCGTCTGCGTTTTGACTGCCCCGAAACCGAAGGGTATGAGAGCATTCGCCAAATGCAAAAGGGTATTCTGACCTTTATTTCTGATTATAAAGAGGCCTTTAAGCAGTACCCCTATATGCTGCGCGTTAGCGGCGAAGACGCGTACCATGTGTGCCGGTTCATTATTTCTCAGCCCGAATATTTCCGCCGGTTCTTTAAAGATTATCCGGTCAACCGCGCCGTGGGTACTTTTTCCCACAAAATGGAAACGCTCTCCACCCTGATGGACCGGGAATACCAACGATAAGGGAGGAAACGCTCTGTGATTTATTATGCATTAACCACATACCATGTGCTGTGCTGTGTGCTGCATCGGCTTTCCTTCCTGCCCACAGAGGATGAAAGCGTACTGGTTCTGTCGGACATTCACCGCAAT
>CAJKJS010000107.1 GCA_905200265.1 uncultured Oscillospiraceae bacterium | reverse complement strand
AGGGAAATTGAGGGCCTTTGATTTATATCGGGGAAAAGTACGGCAGATCCGAGAAGGCGCGGCCCGGCTGGGGCTTTCTATTTTGAAAGCGGATGTGCGCGATGCCGCAAAGGATACAACGCTGCAAGAAGAATTTGACCGGGTGTTTTGCGATGTGCCCTGTTCCGGATATGGAATCATACGGCGTAAACCGGAAATCCGGTACAAATCGTTAAAAGATGTAAGAGAGCTACCAGAGATTCAGGCGGCAATTTTGGATCGTTCAGCGGCACTGGTACGTCCAGGTGGCACACTGCTGATTTCTACCTGTACATTGGTTCCGGATGAAAACGAAAACAGTGTACAGGCGTTTTTAAAACGTCACCCGGATTTTGCGCCGGAACCGCTAACAGTCATACCCGGTCTTTTCTCATTGCGGGAGGAACCTGACTGGCGCATAACACTCATGCCGGACAATGCTTTTGGTGGTGATGGATTTTTTGTGGCACGTTTGCACCGCCAAAAATAACCAAGGTATAAAGGAGAAACTATGAACGGGAAAATAGACATACGGTCTATGACACGGGACGAGTTACAAAAGGCATTGGCAGAAGATGGGTTACCCCGGTTCCGTGCCGGACAAGTTTTTCGCTGGCTTCAGGCTCGGGGCGTTACGGATTTTTCAGAGATGACGGATCTTTCTCGTGATCTAAGAGAGAAGCTCGCAGAAAAATACGAAATTTACTCGGCCAAAGCACTGCGGATACAGCGTTCCAAGCTGGATGGTACGGTCAAATTCTTGTTCCGTTTGCATGATGGCGAATGTGTGGAATCGGTGCTTATGCAGTACCACCACGGAAATAGCATTTGCATTTCCACCCAGGTTGGGTGTAAAATGGGTTGTACCTTTTGCGCAACGGGTCGCAGCGGTTTTTCCCGTAGTCTGGCGCCTTCGGAAATGCTGGCTCAGGTGCAGGCGGCAGAAAGAGAAACCGGGCTTACGATTTCTAATATTGTGCTAATGGGAATGGGCGAACCACTGGATAACTATGAATCGGTTTTACGGTTTTTACATCTGGTTTCCTGTGAAGAAGGTATGTGTATTGGTATGCGCCATATTTCCCTGTCAACTTGTGGATTGGTAGACAAGATCGACCGGTTGGCTAAAGAAAAATTACAGTTGACCCTTTCGGTATCACTGCATGCTCCCAATGATATAATTCGAAACCAGACCATGCCGGTTAACCGGAAATGGAATGTAGAATCCCTTTTGCAGGCATGCTGGCGGTATGCCGAAGCAACCCACCGGCGTATTTCATTTGAATATGCCATGTTCCGTGGGGTCAATGACAGTGATGCTTGTGCCCATGAATTGGGAAAAAAGCTCAGCGGCATGTTATGTCATGTGAATCTGATTCCGGTAAACGATGTAACGGGAGCCGGTTATCATAAAAGTACCCTGGAACGACAGCAAAGTTTTATCCGTATCCTTCAGCATTATGGAATTACCGCCACGGTGCGCCGGACGTTAGGTTCGGATATTGATGCTAGTTGCGGCCAATTGCGAAGACGATACGAAAAGGAGGCAGCCGATGAAAACTCTTTGTAAAAGCGACATAGGCCTTGTGCGGGCAACCAACCAGGATGCCTGCCAATGCGGTACGTTTTTGGATGGTGCCGTGTGGGCTCTTGTCTGCGATGGGATGGGGGGCGCCAACGGCGGTAATATTGCCAGCCGTACGGCTTTAACGGAGATGGAAACCCAATTGCAGGAGCGCTATAATCCGGCCGAAGACGAAAAGGGAATTCAGAATTTGTTGCTTTCCTGTATTTATAGCGCAAATGAAAAAGTGTTCAGTATGGCGCAAAACCAGCCGGAACTCAGAGGGATGGGGACAACGGTCGTAGGGGCGGTTGTACGTAAAAATCGCGCCTGTATCGTTCATGTAGGGGACAGCCGTGCCTATTCCTTTTCAAAAGGAAATCTACAGCGCCTGACAACGGATCATTCGGTGGTGCAGGAACTGATCGACCGCGGCGATATTACGGAAGAAGAAGCCCGCAATCATCCCCATAAGAATGTGATTACCCGTGCGGTAGGTGTACAGGATATGGTGGATGTGGATGTAAGCTTCCTTGATTTACCGGAAGATAGCACTTTGCTATTTTGTACCGATGGGCTGACCAATTTCGTCAGAGAAGAGGAGATTTCGGAGTGCCTGAGCCAGTATAGCGGAGAAACGCTGCTGGATCTGTTAATCGAAAAGGCACTGGCCGGTGGCGGCGGTGATAATGTGACCGTAGCCCTGATTGAAAATGGAGGTGAGCGTTCAAATGGATAAATACACGGGAAAACGTTTGGATGGCCGGTATGAAATCCATGAACTGTTGGGTGTTGGCGGTATGGCTATGGTGTACCGTGCGTACGACACCATTGATGACCGCATGGTAGCTATTAAAATTCTGAAAGATGAATTTTTACACAATGAAGAGTTCTGCCGGCGTTTTCGAAATGAATCGAAGGCCATTGCGGTGCTTTCGCACCCCAATATTGTCAAAGTGTATGATGTGAGCTTTGGCGACCGCATTCAGTATATTGTTATGGAATATATTGACGGGATTACGCTGCGGGAATATTTGGATCAACAGACGGAAGTACGTTGGAAAGAAGCCATCCATTTTACCGTGCAGATCCTGCGGGCCTTGGAGCATGCTCATCAAAAAGGGATTGTTCACCGGGACATTAAACCGCAGAATATCATGCTGCTGCAAGACGGCACGATTAAAGTGACGGATTTTGGTATTGCCCGGTTTGCGCATAATGAAACGCGCACGATGACCGATAAAGCCATTGGCTCCGTACACTATATTGCACCGGAACAGGCCCGGGGCGATTTTACGGATGAACGGGCCGATGTGTATTCGGTTGGGGTTATGCTGTATGAAATGATTACGGGTCAGCTTCCTTTTGAAGCGGATAACGCCGTTTCGGTGGCCATCATGCAGCTGCAAAGTACCCCCAAACCGCCGCATGAAATTAACCCCGATATTCCCGAAGGGCTTGAAGAGATTACCCTGAAGGCCATGCAGAAAAACGTCAGCCAGCGGTACCAGTCGGCGGCCGAAATGCTGCGGGATATTGCAGAATTCCGGCGCAACCCGGACATTGTGTTCGAATACAAGTATTTTGTGGATGATAAACCCACGAAATATATGGATGCGATCCACACGGCCCGGGGTGATACGGGTTCGGTTTCGTATAATGACAACTACGAATATGTGGAAGAAGATATGAAAGGCCGCCGCCAACGCCAGAAAGTGCGGATGATCATTGGCGGTGTTTTACTGGCATTGATTCTGTTTTTGGGATATATCGGCGTTAGTGCCTTGATCCGTTCGTTTACGGAACCCACAGAGCAGGTGGACGACGAAATCGAAGTTCCCAACTTTGTGGGCATGGTGTACCAGACAGAGATTCTGGACGAAGAAGAATACAAAGACTTTACCTTTGTGTTGCAGCCTGGTAACGATCCCGACCAGGAATCGGGTGTTGTTCTGCGGCAAACGCCGAACGCCGGTATCATGGTGAAAAAAGGGAAGGAAATCACCCTGATTATCAATAGTGCCGGGGAAGAAACGGAAGTGCCTCCCGTAACCGGCTATGAGCAGAGCAAAGCCAGTGAAGTGCTGACAGGCAAGGGACTGATTCCTGATATCATCACGGTGGCCGATGAAGAAACGGCGGCCGGGTATGTGATCCGGACCGATCCGGCCAGCGGGGAAAAGGTCCCCAGTGGTACGACCGTGAAAGTATATGTCAGCAGTGGCCCTGCTTCTAAACAGGTGGAAGTTCCCTCGATTTTGGGGCAGGCGCAGTCCGATGCCGAATCCATGATTACCGCTGCCGGTTTGGTGGTAGGGAATGTAACCGAGCGGGACGATAGTTCCCAGCCTGCCGGAACCGTGCTTTCGTCGGACCCGCTGCCGGGCGTCAAAGTTGAAAAGGGCACGAGTGTCAATCTGACGGTTAGCTCCGGTAAAAGTTCGATTAAAACAGTGGATGTCATTGTGAATTTGCCCAATGGCGTGAACCAGGATATTGAACTGAAAGCATACTTGGACGGCACGTTATACCAGAGCGATACGGTAAATCCGAGCTTAAACGGACTTTATACGTTGTCGTTTGATGGGTCTTCCGGACAAAAGCAGCTGGTCATCCAGCTCAATGGGCAGGAATATGCGGTGTTTACGCTGGACTTTGATACAGGGAAAGCACAGCAGACTGCGCAGAATCCCTTTGAACCGCCAAGTGAATCTTCAGAAGAATCCACGCCAGAAAGCGAACCTTCGGAGGAACCCGGTGAAACGTCTGATGATGAAAGCGAAGAACCGGGTATGGATGAAAGCAGTACGGGAGTTACCACAGACTGATGGAAGGATTGTTAATGAAGGGCATCGGCGGGTTTTACTACGTGCGATGCGGAGAAACCATATATGAATGCCGGGCGCGGGGGGTCTTCCGTAAAAAGAAGATCACCCCGCTGGTCGGTGACTTTGTTCAGGTGGAACCAGAAGAAGAACCTGGAAAGGGAACACTGACAGAGATTTTGCCCCGGCGCAATTTTCTGGTGCGGCCGCCGGTAGCCAATTTAGATCAGTTGCTGATTGTGGCATCATTGCAAGACCCACAGCCTAATTTGCTGATGATCGATAAAACCATTGCGGCGGCAGAATACCATAACATTGAACCGGTGATCGTTCTAAACAAAACCGATCTGGAAGACGGGCATGCAATCGAAGAGATTTACCGGCAGGCCGGATTTACGTGTATACAGGCATCGGCTCGCACCGGCGAAGGAATTGAAAGAATTCGCGAACAACTGCAGGGCCGGGTTTCGGTATTTACCGGGAACAGTGGGGTAGGAAAATCCTCTCTGCTAAATTGTATAGACGAGAGGCTGGGACTTTCTACCGGGGAGATCAGTCAAAAGCTGGGCCGTGGCCGTCATACAACACGTCATGTGGAAATTTTCGAACTGGAAAACGGTGGTTTCGTGGCGGATACACCCGGTTTTTCCACACTGGATATCGAACGGTTCCAGCTGATTCGCAAAGAAGAGCTGCCGGATTGTTTTCGGGAATTTGCTCCATTTTTGGGGCAGTGTCGGTTTACCTCCTGTGCGCATACCGTTGAAAAGGGATGTGCCATTTTGCAGGCGGTGGAAGAAGGTAAAATTGCCCGTTCCCGGTGGGAAAGCTACTGTACCATGTATCAGGAAGTAAAGGATATAAAAGAATGGAACTGGAAGGAAAACAATGTGTAATCCTGGGGGCTGCGCCGATTGGCCGGGAAGCGCTGCTGCATGAAGCTGTGCAGGAGGGCCGGTACTTAATCTGTGCCGATGGTGGGCTGGATACAGCCCGGCAGCTGGGGGAAAAGCCCGATCTGATTTTGGGAGACTTTGATTCCCTGCAGGGGGATCTCCCTACAGGAGAGGATATTATTCGGTTGCCTGTGGAAAAAGATGATACCGATATGCTTCATGCTGTGAAAGTAGGGCTTGAAAAAGGATTCCGGGATTTTCTGTTGTTGGGAGGCCTTGGCGGGGAGCGTCCGGACCATGCCATGGCGAATTTCTGTTTGCTGCGGTATCTGGATGAACACGGAGGAACCGGCGTATTGACGGATGGGAAAACAGCGGTGCGCTATCTTTCCAGTGGTGCGCTGTCCCTTACAGGAAAACCGGGTACCATTGTATCGGTTTTTCCG
>CAJKJS010000106.1 GCA_905200265.1 uncultured Oscillospiraceae bacterium | reverse complement strand
ACCCTGTTCTGATTAAAAATGGGCAACCGAAAGCCAAAATTCAGCTGATTTCAGCAGGCTTTTGCACAGCCGTTTTAGGCGGATAAGTTTTCCTGCGGGTGAATGGAAGGGATTTATACATGTGAAAACAGCGTTATACCCTGCCGAACGGCAGAAAGACAAGAGAATATTGGGAGAAATATACACAAAACACACGATCTCCATTCTTTTTCTGTGTTGACCCGCCAATATGACTCCTTTATAAGAAAAATATCGAAAAAATAAGAGATAGAAAAAGGGAGGGGAAACCATGAGTTTGCTGGAAGTGAAAAATGTGTGCTATACCTACCAAAGTAAGTACCAGCAGACGCAGGCGCTTAGCGGGATTACTTGGCCATTTGAAACGGGCCGGGTTTATGCCATTGTGGGAAAGTCGGGAAGCGGAAAAACCACGCTGCTATCGCTGCTGGCCGGGCTGGATCTTCCCACCGAGGGCGATGTGCTGTACGAGGGCGTTTCTACCGCGCGTATGAACTTGGAACAATACCGCAGGGAAAAAGTAGCGGTGATTTATCAGAGCTTCCGCCTTTTTCCGCTTCTTACCGTGGCAGAAAATGTCATGTATCCCATGGAACTGCGAGGGATGAAGGCGAAAGATGCCAGAAAAAGAGCGGCCGCTTTGGTGGAACAAGTAGGGCTGTCGGACAGTGTGTTGCATCGCTATCCCACCATGCTTTCAGGGGGTGAACAACAAAGGGTGGCGATTGCCCGGGCGCTTTCTATGGATACTCGTGTGCTGCTGGCCGATGAACCCACGGGCAACCTGGACACAGCCAACGGGGCCCGTATTTTTTCCATTCTACAGGAATTGGCGCATCAGAAAGGATACTGTGTCATTGTGGTGACTCACGACACAGGGCTGGCCAGCCAGGCCGATCAGGTGCTGGAACTGAAGGATGGCAGGATGGTAACGAAAGGCGGGCAGACGGCCTTATGATTCTACGAAATGGGATTCGCTCCACCCTGCGTGCCCGGGGGCGAACGGGACTTTTTACGGTTTTGCTGTTCGTGTTAACGCTGACGCTGACGTTGGGCCTTGGTATGTGGAACTACTGCGCCGGTACGTTGGCGGACATGGATGAAAATTATACGTCGATTGCACTGGTTGAATACATGGGGGAAGACTATCCAGAGGAAAACGCCGCCGATGAAAATGCCCGGACAGCGGCTTGTGAGCTGGAAGAAGTGGACATTTCCTCCCTAACGGGCGTTACACGCTGGGAAACAACAGACCGCACTTTAGCGTCTTTAACGGGATATACCCGGCTTATGGGACATATTCCCTATGAAAATGCGGGTATTGTAGAAGTTTCGGACTTGTTTCCTATGTATCGCAATGGCATAATTTGGTCCAGCGATGAAGCGTTACTACCGGAAAGCTGTGTGCTCGTGGGGGTTTTAAGCGGCGAAGCGGATGACTACCAGCGAGAAGGAAAAGAAGAGCCATCTTCCCTGTTTATTAACGTGGGGGGAAACAATTTCCGCTATGAAGAACAGGATGGAATATGGACCCTGACTAGGTTACCGGCCAGCGAACAGATACAGAACGGTCAGATCATTACCGGCGAAGAAATAGACTATTCCGGCGTGCGCCCCGTGGCATATCTGGGTGATACGCAGGGAAAACCGGTCTGCTATTATCACGAAGGAAAACAGCTCTATGGGGTGTCGGTTCGGGAACTCTATGCCTATACGGCCTATGTCGATCAGGTTCTTCAGGCACAAGATAAAAAAGTGAGCCAAAGGCTTGTCTTGGAAATGGGAGACGTCGGTTTTATTCCTCAGTCAAACTCACACTATCTGGTACACGGAACTTTTACAGAAGAGACGGTGCAGCCCACCCTTATTCTGACAGATTTTTACGAGGGCTGTGAAACACCGCCCTACCAGGAAATAACGGGTGAAGAAGACCCTGCTTTCACAGAAGGCATCTTTGCGGATTATGCAGCCTATTATCAACTGGCCAACAACTATGTTGTGCTGCAGGCCAGTGATGACATAGAGGCACTGGAATGTTTCCAGCAGGGTTCTATCTATTTGGAACAAGGAAGATTCCCGCGTGCCGGAGAAGAAGGCGTTTGTCTGGTGGATGGATGGACCGCCAACCAAATGGATTTGTCGCTGGGGGATACGGTCGAAGTAGGTATTCTGGCTTCGCAGGATGAAAATCGGTATGCCCTGACAAAGACAGACGATACACGTACCCTGACGGTGGTGGGCATTACCGACCCGGTGGATGATACCAGTGGTTTTCTGTGGGTATCCAAAGCGGAAGGGGATTTAGAAAGCCCGCTATTTGGTTATCAGCTGGGTCGGGTGGTGTTGGATAATGACAAAGGACGTCAGGCTTGTGATGCCCTTCAGGCGATGGTGCCTGATGGCGTGCGGGTTACCTTGTATGACCAGGGTTATTCGGTCGCAGCCCAGCCGTTGCAGGCCATTGAATCCACCGCTATGGCGGTGACAATGGCCTGCCTGGCGGGTACATTTGTGGTGCTGATTTTGTTTGCTTATCTGTTTGTGGGACGGCAGCGGGAGACCGTGTCGGTATTGGTATCGTTGGGAACGCCGGTAGGCAAGATCAGATTATGGCTGTTGTCGGGTGTTACCGTTATAGCCGGATTGGCGGCTCTTCTGGGGGCAGTAGCCGGGCATCTGCTTTTGAATACCGTCCGGCAGACCGTACTGGTTTTGGCACAAGGGCTGTATGCCGTTGATCAGCGCTACAGCGAAGCGGCCATTGGGGTGGGAAAAGAAGCCCCGGCAATGGGGCCGGTTTCGGTGTGGCCGGCCATAGGATCGGGACTGTTTGTGTTTTTCCTGGCTTTGGTACTGTGCCTCTTTTTCTTGTGGCAAGTAAGAAAACAATCAGCACCCCGTCGGGGAAAAGTATCGGCCCGCGTACCTCGCAGCGGCACGTCGGTTACCGGAAAAGGAGCCGTTCGTTTTGCGTTGCTTTCAGCAAAACGAGGTGGGTGGCGTTCCCTTGTAGTTCCAGCTGCATCGCTGGTTTTGGCGTTTCTGTTGGGATTATTGGCCTCCGGTATACAGAGTGCCCAGCAGCAAAAAGATACGGTAAGGGATACTGCGCAAATTGGCGGGCAGGTGACCAGTAATAACGGCCGGCAGGCTACGAATTTGGTGGTATCCGCTCAAAACGCCCTGCTTTTATGGGAATCCGGACAGCTGCGAGAGATATCGGTCAGTGTGGGGTGGCACTATTGGTTTGAAGAGGAAAACCCCTATGCAACAAACCGTGTGTCGGAGGACCGTATGGATGCTTGGATTGGACGCCAACCGGAGGTGGTGGCGCTCAACCATCTCTCGGCCGCGCCGGCTTTCTACTATGGAGGAGAGCCGCAGATAGAATGGCTTTCCGGCTGGGATGAAAGCTTTTTGCAGGAATTTGATGGTGGTTGCGTCATTGAAAGCCAGAATTTCCTGCGGGAGATGCTTGGCCTTATGCCGGAAGAAGAGTCCACCGTGTATCCGTGCCTGATCAGCGAGGCTTTTCTTTCCCAACGGAATATAGGATTAGGCGATTCCTTTCAAGTGATGCTTCGCCTGCCCAACATTCTGTCTTCTGAGAAAGATGCTACCATTACCCTTCAGGTTGTCGGTGTGTACAGCGGCTCCCAGTCGCCCCAGGAAATTTACGTGCCGCTTTCTTTCTGGTTTGATCCCTCTTGGCTAACCGGGGAAAACATTCCGATGGAGGAGGGGGAGCAGCCCTCTTATCAATTGTACGAAGAAACAGACCCCAAGGACTGGATCGCTCGCTATGTATACTCGTCTACGACATTCACAACCTGCCGGTTTGTGCTGTCTTCAGCCGGCGAATTGGATGCTTTCCGGGACTATCTACAGGCGCAGAAGTTTAGCCAGGTGGGGCAACTCAATGAAAACCGGATTACCATCGTCCTGCAGGACCAATCCTTTGTGGAAACTGAGAGTGGACTGGAACGGTATTTGGCATTCAGCGAGGTTTTGGTCCCTGCACTGTGTGCAGCTGTGGGCCTTTTGGGTTTTGTGATCTCTTGGCTGATGATCAATGGCCGACGCATGGAGTTTGCCATGATGCGCGGATTGGGAGCGCCAAAAGGTCGGGTCTTCTTCTCGTTCTTCTGGGAACAAGTCATGCTGGCTTTACTGGGCTGTCTTCTGGCAGGTGGGGGCCTCATGCTGCTGGGGATTTATGAGATTGGATGGTTGGCGGCGGCCCTTTTTGCAGGCTGCTATCTAATCGGCAGTGCCCTGGCCGTGTGGTTTGTGGGGCGGATTGATCTGATGGCCTTATTGTCCGAGCGAGAATGAGAAAAGAAAAAGATACGAGAAGGGAGGGGAATGATGGCTTATGTAATTTATGAAGGGGAGTTCTTTTATATCCCGTAAAAAAGAATAAAGAAAGGACTCCCCTATGATGAAACAAAAAAATAAATCCTTGTGGCCGTTAATGGGTCTACCCGGTTTGGTATGGTATGCTGTGTTGGGGATTTTGTCCCCGGTGGTTTCCGCTCTTTTTGCCCTGTCCCTTCAGCCCATTGTGGATGCCGGACTATCGGGCGATATGGCGCAATTTGGGCAGGCATGCCTACTAGCGGTCTTGCTGGCAGCAGCTGACCTTCTTTTCATGTATGGCGTGCAATATAGCCGGGCGATACTTGTCAATCGCAGCACCCAACTCCTGAGCCAGGCGTATTTTGGCTATATTCTTCGGCAGCAGCCTTGGGCTTTCTTTGCAAAGGATAGTTCTGTGTTCCTTTCCAAGATGACTACCGAAGCGCCTCAGATCGCTTCCGATTATGTGGGTAGCACGCTGGATCTTTACCGTGGCGTGTGCAGTTTGGTGGCATCGCTGGCGCTGCTCACAACGGCTGGGTGGGAACTGGCCTTGCTGGTTCTAATGGGTTCGCTCATTTCGGCATACTTACCCAAGTGCTTACAACACCGGTCCACCCAGACACAGCAGCGCTATTTGGAAACTAACCGTGCCCATTTGGCTTTTCTGCGGGAGGGACTGGATAATTTCCTTCTGA
This sequence comes from uncultured Oscillospiraceae bacterium, assembly GCA_905200265.1. GTDB lineage: Bacteria > Bacillota > Clostridia > Oscillospirales > Acutalibacteraceae > Heritagella. Next base: position 675 of record CAJKJS010000106.1, on the reverse strand, counting down.
TTCGCCTATACAATTTGTTTTCCATGCAACAGAAGGCGTGTCGGCACTATGCAGAACAAGTGGAACAAACACACAACCACCATCAACGCATTGGTTTGACGATGGATATGCTTGCGGGTGCGATTAGTCAAGGCAGCTTTCTGGCGATTTTGGCAGGAGCCATGTTTTTGGTGATGCAGGGAGCCATCAGTGTGGGATACACCATGTCCCTGACACAGTTACTCGGTGGCGTGATGGCTCCTTTTGAATTGCTTCCCGGCTATTGTATGGCCCGTCGGACAGGGAAAACATTGTATCTGAAGACAAGAAACCACCTACGGAAAACCCTAGACCATAGTGGAAAAAAAGACCTGTCTTCTGCCCCTATGCGCCTGTCGCTAGAGAACGTGTCGTTTTCCTATGCGAACAGTCCGATACACATCAAGAACCTAACGCTCTGTGTGGAACGGGGGAAAAAATATGCCGTGGTGGGTGAAAGTGGCTGTGGGAAAAGCACCCTTGTAAAACTCTTGATGGGATTTTTCACACCGGGAAGCGGTGAGGTGCTGGTGGATCATACCCCGCTCTCACAGATTTCCCCTGCGTCCTACTACTCCTATGTGGGTTATCAGGGACAGACTGCCACCTTTTTTTCACGATACGCTGGAACAAAATATCCTGCTAGGCCGGTCTATA
>CAJKJS010000105.1 GCA_905200265.1 uncultured Oscillospiraceae bacterium | reverse complement strand
AGTAGCTTTTGCAAGCGATAGCGTTTTAAAAATAAGTAAAATTTAGAAGGAAAATATTGGAAATAAAAATGTGGATTCATCGAAATTGGTTGGTTCTCCACCGGTCTTTTCTCTTGGCAAATGTAGCAAAAGCTGTTAGACTTATACTGTATAAATGGTTTTGCATAACGGAACAGCACGCTATACCGCATAAAAAGAAAAAATATGTGTATGAACATGCTGTTCCGTGTACGGAAAGAAGGAATTATATGGCGGAAATTCGGATTTTGGATGTTAAGCAGAGCCTGTTGGGGGATAACGACCGCCGGGCGGCTGCTTTGCGGGAACAATTACGTAGGGAAAAAACTTTCCTGCTCAATTTGATGAGCGCACCTGGTTCAGGGAAAACCACACTGCTGCGGCGCACCGCCCAAGCTTTAAAAGGGGAAGTCCCCATGGCGGTGATGGAAGCCGACATCGATTCGGATGTGGATGCCCGTACCATGCAGGCGGAAGGTGTGGAAGTGGTGCAGCTGCACACCGGTGGGCTGTGTCATTTAGATGCCGACATGACAGCACAGGGACTTACGGGACTAAAACAAGAGAAACCGGGGCTGATTGTACTAGAAAACATTGGCAACCTGGTGTGCCCGGCGGAATTTGACACCGGCGCCAGCCGCAATGCCATGATTTTAAGTGTGCCGGAAGGGGACGATAAACCCCTGAAATACCCGCTCATGTTTACGGTGTGTGATGTGCTATTGATCAACAAGATCGACACCATGAGTGTGTTTGATTTTGATATCGAAGCTTGCACCCAGCGGGCCCGGCGGCTAAACCCCAAACTGGAAGTGATTCCCATTTCGGCCAAAACCGGCGAAGGGATCGAGCGTTGGACCGATTGGCTGCGCAGATCGATTCGGGACTGGCAGACTGAAGGGGATACGGCCCATCAGGGATAAAAACAAGAGGGCGAGGAGTTGAAAAAAGATGAGAAACTGTAGCCATTGCGGACACTCCGTCCCGCCGGGCAAGCAATTTTGTCCCTATTGCGGACAGCGCCTGACGGATCAGCCAACCGTACCAGGAACCGGTACCTACACGGGTACTGGGCCAGTGGGCGGTGGAACGGAACCGGTGCCGAAAAAAACAAGAAAACCCATTCCGGTGGGATTGATTGCCATGGGCGCAGTGGGCATAGTAGCGCTTATTCTGTTCTTTTTACTGGGTGGCCGCGACATGGTACGAGGGCTGCCGTTATGGCCCATGGTGGCTTTGTGCGGCGTGTTTGCCCTGTTTTTCGCCGTGGATCTGTTAGGACACAAATTTTTACATGTGGCCCGCAACATGGCGCACTGGTTGGTACTTGCCTGTGTGACAGCGGGATTGGTACTAACAGGGGCCGGGGCAGCTTTTTCCCAGGATGATGGGGGAGAAGGCCGCACCAATCTAGATTTTGCTTACCGGTATTTACTGGACGGCCACGGCGATGCCGCGACGGAAAAAGCCCAGTTGTGCCCTCAGGAAGACCGGGAGATTATTATGCTACTGGCGGATGCCGTGGAGCGGGATTACTTATCGGTGTACTTCCAGGCAGACAAAGTCCTGAAAGAAGGCGGATTGAACGCGGAAGCCGAAATCCGCATTCGGGAAATGAGGAGCTTAGCAGCCGGAGCGCTGGGCATTTCAATAAGTACCGAAGGCGAATTGACATCGGGCGCTGACAGCCTTCCGCTGGTGGGGGTTTCGGAAGAGACGACTACCGAAAGCATCACGGAAACTGAGCGCAAAGACCGCATGGATCAGCTGGTGCGGGAAGTGTGTGACGTACAGGGTGCCGGCCAGGTGATGGATGATAAGACGGCGGACCTGTATGAAATGGACAAAGCCATGGTGCTGGACGATGTCAGTGGGCTTTCGGGTGCTACGGTGGAGCAGATGCTCGCCCAGTATCCCAATGATACTGACGTGCTGCTGGTGGCAGTGAAATACTATGTACGTGTGCCTGACTACACCCGGGCACGGCAGATTGCCCAGCAGCTTTTGAGCTGCGACGGCAGCGCGGACAATCTGGTCATTTATACGGATATCATCGCCCAGCAGGTGAAGGATGGGCAGAGCAGCCTGGACCCCACTCTGGACAGTGAAGCGCGGAATCTGCTAAGCCAGGCGGAACAGAAAGAGCAGCAGGCTTCTACCCTGAATACCCAACTGCCCTCTGAACAAGAGCAATATGATCAGCTAATGAACGAGGCGGAGGACTTGCGGCAGCAGGCGGCAAACCTGGATATTACCCGAGCAGTGAACTACTTGCTGGCGAAAAAGCCCCTGACCGGCGATAGCAGCGGGCTATTGGATTTACAGATAGCCAAACTGTATTTGGCAGCAGGGGACAGGGAAAAAGCCAAAGAATATATTTGGCAGGTAGTGGATAACTGCGGCGTATTGGAAGAAGATTCCCCTATTCGGGAACCGCTTGAAGAAGTTGTAGAAGCATACAATCGTACTGAAGCCGGGGAACCCGACCCGGCTGTGACGGCGGCCGTGCAGCGGCTGATGCGGGCCCAGAGCCAAAATGTGGTGAGCACCACGGACGGATCGATTAACGATACCATGGCGGGGTTTGTGGCTTCCACGCTGAAATATGACCGGTTGTCGGTGCTCATCGGCAAGATTGACACCGAAAACTACCCCACTGTACGGGCTTATGTGAATGTAAGCGGTGAAAAGGACAACACCTATGGTGCGGCGTCGGATTTCGAAGCCGGAGATTTTGAGCTGTTTGATACCCAGTACCAAATTAGCGATTTTCAGCTTGTCAAAGAAGAAGGTGCCGACCAGGTCTCCATCGCGCTGGTCATGGATCACAGCGGCAGTATGGCGGGCGCCCCGCTGGCAGATGCCAAAGTAGCGGCGGAAGCCTGCGCCAATAATATGGACCCTGAAACCCAGCGTATGGCGCTGATTCCCTACGATGATACCTCGTCGGTGTCCGTACCGCTCACGAATTCGGCGGCCACGCTTATTAGCGGCATTCGGGAACTGAGTGACGCTGGCGGCACGTACATTTCCGGCGCGCTGCGCACGGCGCTGACAGAACTGGATACGGCGGGAGGTACCCGGGCCATTATTCTGCTTACCGACGGCCAGGACGGCGGCAGTGAAGAAGAAATGATGGAAGTTCTGGAACTGGCCAAGGAAAAAGGAATTGCCATCTTTACCATCGGGCTGGGCGAAGTGAACGAAGCGTATTTGCGCACGATCGCCAATACCACCGGCGGTAAGTTCATCGTGGCGGAGTCCTCCACGGAATTGGCAGACATTTACCTATTACTCCAGCGGTATATTGTGAATAACTACTGCTTTGAATATACCGTGACCGAAAATCCGGATACAGACCCCCGCAGCCTGACCGTGGGTATTCCTGCGTATGGCGAAGACGATATGAAAGCATACCGCATTTCCGGCGAAGAGGTGACGGATGCCGAACGGGATACGGGGATTTACCCGGTAACGGAAGATGATCTGGCGGTGTATGCCTTGACTCCCGGCAGTGTAGCCGAGGGCGATTTGAGCCGCGGAATTACCGTGACGGTACGGGGTTCCGGTTTTAAGGACGGCATGAGTGTCAGCGTAGGGAATGTGGCGCTGACGGATATTTCGGTAAAGGATGCCGGAGAACTGACCGGTAAATTGCAGGGCAACCTGACGGCAGGTAGCTATACCGTACAGGTAAAATTGCCGGATGGCCGCGTAGATGCCTTGTATGATGGGTTCTGGGTATTCCGGGCCGGTACGGTATCGTCGGTGCAGATGGGCAATGTGTTCATTATGGCCGACAATATCGGTGTAACCACGGACAGTGAATCGTACACAACTCTGATCGCCTCCGGCAACGTCAGCATTAACGGCTTTTTATACAGCACATCACAACTGACCATTACTCCGTTTGAAGCGGTATCGGAAGAGGAACTGGAAAACGCCGGACAGGAAGCGCTGTACCTGGGTACCGGCGGCTCTGTGGAAGGCGACGGGAAATTATATGTCAGTTATGCGCAGGCCAAAGAAACGGCCCAAAGCGGCAACGCTTTTGAAAACATGGTAGGAAATACCTTTGCCGAAAATATCTTTAACGGCAAAGACCTCGTTGTACGCAACGGCACATTTTCCATGGATGTAGGTGAATCGGATACGGATTTTGGCACCGGTGGTTATGGCCAGGCGTTGGAAGATGAACTGCGGGATTATTCCGTGAAGCTGCCCGGCTTTACCGAAATCGGCGCAGCGAAAGTGACACTGTATGCCGACCGGCTGCAGCTGGATGCCGAAGCGCTGGACTTTGGAGATATTGAAGATAACCTGGTGTCGGCCCTGACCGGCGGCGTAAAGGGTACGAAGAAAGACAGGGAGGCGCTCGTCAAAACCATGGGTGGCGATTGGAGCCGGTTCTTCCCGCTGTCGGGTTCGCTGTCCATTGCGCTGGGCGCAACGGATGTGCGCTTTGGCGGGGAAGTATCGCTGGATCTGCCCGAGAGTAAAAAATTCTTCCTATTCCCTGTGAAGAAATTGGAAATAAAGATCAATTCTCTCGATCCCGAATATGAATACTGGAGCTTTACCGTGGGAATCCAGATGCCCGGTACCAAAAAAGGTGAAGATGGCAACGGGTTGGATGTAGCTGTAGCATCGTACTTCTGGTATCCCGACAGCCTGGAAGTGGCGGTTTCGCTGGACCCGGGTATTCCGATTTTCAAAGTGTTTAACCTGACAAAGGTAGGCGGCGGCCTTTCGGGAGCCAGTGGCTTGTTTATTAGCGACGAGACAATCACACCGAAAGATGTGGTGCTGAAAATTCTGGCGGAAGCCGATGTCAATGTCTTTAAGATGCTGGGTTGGTCCCAGACCGGTGCGGCCCGCAGCATTACCCGCTGGGGTGAACTGGGCAAGATCAGCGACGCTCAGGTGCTACTGAATTTCAGCGATGTATCGCTGGATATCAGTGCCGATTTGGAACTATTGCAGCAGAAGATTGCTTCGGCTGAACTGGGTATCAGTACGAAGAGCTTCCTTGTAAAAGCGGCTGTAGGTACCGAACTGTCGGCAGCCGGGATTGATGTAGGCGGCGAACTGGCCCTGGAAGTCAAATCCTGTTGGGCCGGTCAGAATCAGGACGGTGTGTCCGGATCGATCGGGCTGGAAGGCACGGGACATCTGCGGTGCAGCTGGGCCGATATCAACTGGGATAATCAAAAAATCGGGCTGCTTTTGTCGGCTGATATTGGCACATCCACCGGTACGATTATTGCGGCGAAAGTATACTGCAACGACGACTGGGCTCGGGCCTGGTATGACAGCAACGGGCTGATGTTGTGGGATAAGTTCCATTTTGAAAGCACGTTCTAAAGGAAAGGAAGGGAACCGATGATGCATACAAAAACCGTTTCCCGGTGTGGCCGGAAAGCCGGCGCCATTTTGCTGGCTATTACCCTGCTCATGCTGATGCTTCCCATGGGCGTGTGGGCCAAAACGGAAGATTTTAAAGTAACTCTCAATGAGAAACAGGAAAACTATGTATTTTCCATTCAATGGGAAAATACCGACCAAAAACCCGATGTGGTGATTACATCTCCCAGTGGGAAAACGTACACCCTGGAAAATAAACCCGAAGCCGATGCCGGGGATGGCGAATTGATGTTCTTCTTTGCCACGGCAGAAAAAGGCGATTGGACAGTTTCCATCACAGGCGAGGGGCTGGGAGCTTTGACCATGGATGCC
>CAJKJS010000104.1 GCA_905200265.1 uncultured Oscillospiraceae bacterium | reverse complement strand
TTTTTCCTGCCCGCCTCTTCCCCCTTTCAAACGCAAAACGAGGGCCTGTTTGCAAACAGGCCCTCGTTTTCTCTTTTTCTTTATCCTTCCAGCATCCGGTACAAATCGCTGGCGGCTTCTTTGCGCACCGTTTCGTTTACGGCCAGCACTTCGGCTTTCAGCGTCCGGGCGCCCAGCTGCACTTCCAGCACGTCGCCCACTTTCACATCATACGACGCACGGGCCGGCCGGCCGTTGACCAGCACCCGCCCGGCGTCGCAGGCTTCGTTGGCTACCGTACGGCGCTTAATCAGCCGCGATACTTTCAGGTATTTATCCAGTCGCATTAGGGGTGTTCTCCTTTCTGCTGCTACAGCAAAGGGCGGCGTCTGCTCCCAAAAAAGAGCCGTCCGCCGCCCCAAAAAGGGAAAGACCTTCTTACAAAAAAGCTTCCCTTTTCTCTCCTTATTTCACAATCGCGCAGGAATCCTTACTGATCCACAGCTTCTTTAAACGCCTTGCCGGCTTTGAAAGCAGGGGATTTGGAAGCCGCAATGGTGATGGGTTCATTGGTGCGGGGGTCACGACCCTGACGGGCGCTGCGGCTGCGCACTTCGAACGTGCCAAAGCCAACGATCTGCACTTTACCGCCTTTTACCAGTTCTTCCGTTACGGTGTCCAGCATGGCGTTAACGGCCTGCTCGGCATCTTTTTTCGAAAGGCCGGTTTTTTCTTTCACAACATTGATCAGTTCTGTTTTGTTCATGGGAATTGAACCTCCATCAAAATTTTACTCCCGGTCACTCCGGGCTCACGCTTCGGGCTGCCACACGCCGTCCCACTCCCTGGCGGGCACTTCGTCCGGTGCACACTGGCACCCGGCCGCCTTCTGCTCGGTTTTTTCAAACCGCTCGATAAACCGTTCGTTGGCCTGATACAGGGCTTCTTCCGGCTCCTGTCCCAGGGCCCGTGCCAATCCCGCACAGGCAAATAGCAAATCGCCCACAGCGGAAAGCTGTGCCTTGTCGCCATCCGCCTGTTTCACGCGGTGCAAGGCTTCTTCTGCCCGGGCCAAAGCCGTTTCCTTGCCGGTTGCCACGCCGGCTGCTTTTGCCGCTTTTTTCTGCAATTTGTCGCTGCGCATCAAAGCGGGCAGCGACGGCGATACACTGCGCAGCACCTGGGTCATGGTTTCCTGGTGTTTGCTGGCCATTTTAATGGCGTCCCAGTTTTGCAGCACCTGTTCCTGGGTATCCGCCGTTACATCGCCGAACACATGCGGATGCCGCAGCACCAGTTTTTTGGCTACACCGTCCACCACATCGTCAAAGCTGAAATGGCCGGCTTCCTCTTCCATGCGCGCATGCAGCACCACCTGCATGAGCACATCGCCCAGTTCTTCCTGAAGGAGCGGCACGTTCCCGGTATCGATCGCCTCCACCGCTTCGTACGTCTCTTCAATGAAATTGGCACGCACCGAACGGTGGGTCTGCGCCCGATCCCACGGACAGCCATTGGGGGAGCGAAGGATCGCCATAATAGTCAATAAATCCTCGATCGTATAGCGGTCTTTTTTCACAAATGCCACCACACATCCCTCTCCTTTCCGGCCAACGCGAAATCTATACCATTTTATCCTATCCAACCGTGTTTTTCAAGTATTTTCTCGATTTTTTGTCCTTTGGGCAGCATGCGCACGTCGCTGCGCTGGATCACCCGCAGGCATAGCAGCGCAATCACATACACGATGCACGCTACCATGATAGCTGCCAGGGTTGCAATTTTGCCCGGCAGAATCAAATTCACAAGGTTATAGGCAAGGTACGCTGCCAGGGCGCACAGCCCGCCGGCCATCAGCGGTTTTACAAAGACCGAAATAAAATTCGGCACCACCCCGGTCACCCGGCACAGGAAGAATACCGACATCACGGTGATAAAGGCATAGCATACCACCGTACCGGTGCCGGCGCCGAGGATGTTAATTTCCGGAATGCCGCACAGGGTGTAGTTGAGCGCTACTTTAATCAGCAGGCCCACCATTAGCAGTTTCACCGGCAAATCCACCCGGCCCACTGCCTGCAGCATACTTTGCAGCGGCGTGCTCAGCGATGCGAAAATGGCGCCAATGCCCATAATGATCAGGGCTCTTGCAATAATCTGGGATGCACCGTGGCTGCCGTAAATCAGGTTGACGATGGGCTGGGCCAGCACGCTCATGCCAAGCCCTGCCGGAATCGCCACCAGGGCGGTGACGCGCATGACGGTTTCAATGCTCTTCTTAATTTCCCGCCGGTCGCCCCGGGTCCAGGCGCTGGTCACGTTGGGCAGCGCGCTGATGCCAAAGGCCTGGGTAATGGATGGCACAAGCATGTAAAGGGTCATGGCATTGGCATAGCAGCCATATAGGAAGTTCGGAATGGAATCGGGATTTTTCAGGTTGTATTCGGGAATCAGCCCGTTGTACATGGAAAGCAGCACATCCTGCGAACTTTCCATAATATCGCCGATCCGGGTCTGCAAAAACGTGGTATCCACCAGATTCGCCACATTCACAAGCAGCGACCCAATGCCGATGGGAATGGCGATTTTAATCAGCCGCACCACCGTATAGTGCATGGTGTGGGAGGGGTGGGAGGTGCGCAGCTGTTCCTTGGTGATCCCGTCGCCCCGGCGGCGATGCCGGATAAACAGCACGATAAAGCCTAACAGCGACCCCATGGTGACGCCCAAAATAGCCCCCGCCGCCGCATACGGCAGCGTAGCCGCCCGGGCAAATTCTTCCGAAGCCATTTTCTGGCCAAACACGGTGCCGGAAGCGGCGTATTCGTTCATACCATAGGTGATCACCGCCCACGCGCACGAAAGGCCGATCACCAGTTTGCCCAGCGCTTCGGTCACTTCCGACAGGGCGGTGGGGTACATGTTGCGCATGCCCTCATAATACCCGCGGTAAATGGAAGAAAGGCAGCTGAACAAAATAGCCGGGGCCAGCACAATCATGGACGGCAAAGCGTTTTCGTTGCCCACGATGTTCACATAGGAACGGGCCCCCAGTTCCATAATCAGGAACCCCACCGTGCCGGTGGTCAGGAAAATCGGGATGGAAGCCCGATGGATCATGCGGATATCGCGGTAATTGCCTTTCGCATAGTTTTCCGAAACCAGCCGGGCAATGGCAATGGGGAATCCCGCCGTAGCCAAACTGAAAATGGGGCTGTAAAAGTTATAGGCCGTACTGAAATAGCCCATACCGTCTTCGCTGATGATCCAGTTCAGCGGGATTTTGAATAGGGCGCCGATCACCTTCACCAGAAGGATGGCGGCCGTCAGGATCAGCGCGCCGTGCAGAAAACTCTGCCGGGTGCTGCCCTTCTTCTTTTTACCGGCTGCTCGCTCATTATGCATATCGTCACACTCCCGTTCGTGTTTGGAAGGCCGCCCGTTACAAAAAGGGCCGAATCTTCCCCCGCGCTATCATCTATAGCCGGGAAAACCGGGCCTTATGCCCGTATGGTTGCCGCACAAAAGAAAAGGGGGCCTTATAAACCGGCCCCTCTTTCTCTTTGTTGCCCCAACGGGCAGATCATGCTTCGCTGTTATCGTCGTCTTCCCGTTCAGCCGTGCGGGGGGCTTCCGCGGCAGGAGCAGCAGCTTCGTCCTCCTCGTACACCTCTTCGTCAGCCGGTGCCGCCGCATCGGGTTCTTCCGTTTCGTCCGGGGTGGGAGCGGCTTTTTCTTCCACTTCCTGTTCCGGCAGACGCGTACCGCACTTGTTGCAGAACGTGGCGCTAAGCACGTTTTCATGGCCGCAGCACGGGCACACCGTGCGTCCACGCAGCCGGTTGAGCTCTTCGCTCAACGCACTGAGTTCTTCGTACAGTTCATCAATGGCCAGCACGCTGTCGTTCACATCATAGGAATTCCCGCTTTTGCTGGCGTCATACACCAACCGGCCCAGCGCTTCAAAGTTCCGGCTGATTTCTTTATTCAGTTCCGCCATGGTCAGGCGCAACCGGGACAATTCTTTTACCAGTACGGCTTTTTTGCCCACTACGTCGGCCGCGCTCTTTGCCGTTGCCAGGATATCGTCAAAAATCGTCATATCTACACACTCCTTTTGTATCAAATGGCCCATCCCGGGCCACCCCAACATGGAATTATTGGAAATATTATAGAACACTCAGGGTAAAAAAGCAAGGCACCAAAGGAAAGGGAAGATGAAGAATCTATAAATAAATTATAAACAAATTTTCCCCGCCCGGTGCAAAAACTCTTCGTACCCTGTAACGATCTGTTTTTTGCGCTGCAAAATCTCCTCAAAGCGGCTGACGTACTCATAGGAATACTTAAAATTAAACACCCGCTTAATATCGGTGGAAAACGGGTCGCACAGTTTCGTCACGCCCCCGGCCCCACAGCTCAGCACCGTGTGGATTTCGTCCATGGTGATAATGTTATAAAGGCACTCTTTGCCCTTCCGGCTCCATCCGGTATTTTCCAAATTTCCGGCCATGCGGCTTTGGCGGTACAGGTAATAGGGCGCGTACCCCTGCCGGGTGAGCTCCCGTCCGGCGTCTTCCACCATCTGCCGGGCGGCTTCGCCCCGGCGGTGGTTGTCCCGCACTTCTTCGTCCCGCATCATCCGGGCCGCGTGTTTTAACGCTAAGGTGTGCACCGTTACGCTTTCGGGAGATAGCTTTTCAATGGCTTTCAGCGTCTGACGGAATTTTTCCGGCGTATCCAGGGGCAGCCCGGCAATTAAATCCATGTTGATATTGTCAAAGCCCATGTCCCTCGCCAGGGAAAACGCCCGCCATGTGTCTTCCACCGTATGCCGGCGGCCGATGGCCCGCAGCACATCATTATGCATGCTCTGGGGGTTAATGCTGATGCGCGTCACGCCGCCCGAAAGCAATGCCTGCAATTTTTCTTTTGTCACCGTGTCGGGACGGCCCGCTTCCACCGTAAATTCCACACAGTGGGATAAATCGAACCGTTCCCGCACTTTTTCGATCACCGCTGTCAGCTGCGAGGCCGAAAAGGTCGTGGGGGTGCCGCCGCCGATATATACCGACTGCACCTGCAAGCCCACCTGCCGGGCAATGGCGGCGGTTTCCTCGATTTCCCGCAATAGCAGCGTCACATACGGCTCGATGAGTTTTTTCGCGCCCTCCACGGCCTGAGAAATAAACGAACAGTAGGAACACCGGCTGGGGCAAAACGGCACCGATAGATAAAGGCTGCAACTATTGGGTTTGCTGAGGGCCACATACGGCTCTTGTACCTTCAGCACCCGGCGCATGAGAGCGATTTTCTCATCACTGACGAGCCACTTGTCCCGGAAGAAGGCTTCCGCCGATAAAAGCCCCACTTCTTCGCTTTTCTGCCGCAATAGCTTTACTGGGTGCACCCCGGTAATAATCCCCCACGCCGGGGTTTGGCCCGTCAGGGTCTGCAAAACGGTAAAGAGCAGCACCCCCAGCCGCCTTTCCTGTTCGGCCGGCGGGTCCGTCGCGGGACCGCTTTCCTGCCGCTCGCAGGGCGTTTGCCCTAGCAGGGTGACTTTCACGGTATACTGTAGGGTATCCTCTTTCCCGGGCGCGATGGTCAGCCACGCGCCGTCGTCCTGCCCCGGGTCTTCGTGCCCAGTGGCATTTTCGATCATCTCAATGCGGTCACAGGGGAAAAACAGGCGCACAAGGTTTTCCATCTCATATAAAAAATCATGCCCAATAAGGTAGACTTTCATACAAGCCCCCCGTTCATATACGGATTGTGGCGCTTTTCTTCCCCGATAGTGCTTTTCATTCCATGGCCCGGGTATACCACCGTGTCATC
>CAJKJS010000103.1 GCA_905200265.1 uncultured Oscillospiraceae bacterium | reverse complement strand
TTCATGATTATCAGTCCCCGGCCTGTGCGCCGGTTAAAATGTATCTAAGCGGGGAATTTGGTACGGGGGTCGATAGCGTGAACGCCTATGCCGCTTCCACCTTTTATGCGGTGGACCGGTTTGCTTCCTTTAAAAAGGAATGGGGCAAAGCGTACCAGGCGGGCGAGTGGATTTTGGCCGACCGGTACACGACCTCCAATATGATTTATCAACTGACAAAACTGCCCCGGGACCAGTGGGATGAATTCCTTACCTGGCTGGCAGATTTAGAATATGAAAAAATGCAGCTGCCAAAACCGGACGGTGTCTATTACCTGGATATGCCGGTGGAGGTTTCGCAAAATCTTTTGTTGCAGCGGTATGCAGGGGACGAAACGAAAAAAGATATCCACGAAGCGGATGTAGCCTTTTTGCATCATTGCCGTGAAAGTGCCCTGTACGCAGCTGCCCGGTTTGGGTGGCGCGTGATCCCTTGTGCCAAGGATGGCGCACCGCTGCCAAGGGAAGTCATTGCGAAAGCGGTTCGGAAGGCCATGGAACAGGATGGATTGTGGCCGTGAAAGGCCGGACGTTACGAAAAGCGTGCCTATTTGATAAGGAGTGTCGTACTCATGATTGCTGTTTTTTTAGCTGATGGATTTGAAGAAATCGAAGCTCTTGCCACGGTGGATATTCTGCGCCGGGCCGATCTTTGTGTAAAAACCGTAGGGGTAACGGGGAAGATTTGTACCGGTTCCCATCAAATGCCCATTACCTGCGACATGACGCTGGATGAATACAAACCCGATCAGGCCGATATGGTCGTGCTCCCCGGCGGCAAAGCCGGCACAGCCCGGCTGGATCAGAATGAAACCGTTCGGGCGGCTGTGATGGACTGCGCTCAAAAAGGCGGCTATGTGGCCGCTATCTGTGCCGCGCCGTCGGTATTGGGACATTTAGGACTGTTAAAGGGCCGTCGGGCCACGTGCTACCCCGGATTTGAACAGGAACTGACGGGTGCCACGGTGGAAAAATCCCCTTATGTCGTGGATGGCCGTATCATTACAGGCCGCGGGGCTGGGGCTACGGTGTTGTTTGCCCGGGCCATTGTGGCGTGCCTGTGCGGACAGGAAAAAGCCGATGAAGTGGGAAAAGGCATGATGTGCCCTGATTTGGTATGACGATACTCGAAGAAAAAGACCGGCTGCGGGCAGCCGTTTTAGCAAAGCGGCTTCGCATGACGGCGAGTGAAAAGCAGAAAAAAGATGAAATCCTGGCACAATCGCTATTTTGCCAACCGGTTTTTAAGCAGTGCCAGTCGATATACGTATTTTTAAGCAAAAAAACCGAGGTGGATACCACATCTATTTTGCGCCGCTGCTGGGACGAGGGCAAACAGGTTGCCGCGCCACACTGTGTACCCGGTACCCGAAAAATGGCATTTTACTGGTTCAAAGGGCCGGACGATTTAATAAAGGGCAGCTTTGGCCTGTGGGAACCAGACCCAAATCGGTGTGTGCTGGCTACAGCGGACGAAACCACACTGTGTTTAGTGCCGGGGCTGGCTTTTGACCGGGATGGATACCGGCTGGGATTTGGAAAAGGATACTATGACAGGTTTCTGCCCACTTTTCCGGGCCATACGGTGGGGCTTTGTTATGAAGAATGCCTGCTTAGCCAGGTACCCCGTGCGCCATGGGACCAGCATGTGGATCAATTGATCATCGACACACAGGAGGTTACTGTATGACGGATCATCAGAACGAAAATAACCGTGCCAAAAATTTTGTGCTGCATATTCCCGAAGAAGACATGCAGTATGGCACGCCGTCGGAAACGGGGGAGAAGGAAAGCCTTTCCAGTTTTAGTGATGGGCATCCCCGCCAGCCGAAAGCGGACAAAAAAGCCATGAAAAAGGAAAAGAAGGAAGCCAAAAAGGAGCACCGCCGCCGCAACCGGATTAAAGGCGGACGTAACCGCTGGACATTCCGCCTGGTGTGGCTGGTGATGGTACTGTTTTTGGGCATGGTTATGGGGCTCTACCTGGTAGATGGCACGAATGATCTGCTGGGAGCCACTCGTACCAGCAAGGGTACCGTGTCGGTTCCTCTGCCGGAAGATCCCACCGTGGATGACGTAGCGCAGGCACTGTATGATGTGGGCGCTATTGAAAATGTGGATTTCTTCAAACTGTACTGCAAAGTGACCAGCAATGAAGATTATTTTTCGGGCGGTGTCTATGAAATAGACGGGTCGCTGGACTATGAAGGGCTGATCAGCGCGCTGCAAAGCCAGCAAAACCTGGAAACCGTAACCATTACGTTCCCCGAAGGGTATTCGGTGCGGCAGATTGCCGAGTTGCTGGAAGAAAACAAAGTGTGCAGTGCTGATGATGTGCTGAAAGCCTGCCAGAGCGACGATTTTGAAGAATACGACATTGTGGCGGAAATCGAAAACGAAGACGACCTTTATTATAAACTGGAAGGTTACCTGTTCCCCGATACGTACGAATTCTACACGGGGGAAGATGTCAACTCCGTTTTGAGCAAAATGGTGTACAACACATCGAAAAAACTGTCGTCGGATCTGCGTGATGCCATTGAGAAAAAGGGCATGACCATTCAGGAAGTGCTGACCTTGGCGTCGATTATCCAGGCAGAAGCTAGCGATGAAGCCGACATGTACAAAATTGCGGCTATTTTGGAAAACCGGCTGGAAAGCGGGGCCAGTGTGAGTATTTATCACCTGGACTGCGACTCCACCACATTCTATCCGTACCGCACGAAGGACGATGTGCCTGAAGAAGAACGGGACAGCTATGTAAGCCGGTACGACACGTATACGATTACGGGATTGCCGGCTGGGCCCATTTGTAACCCGGGCATTGATGCTATTCGTGCCGTGCTGGAACCCTCGACGGAAATGAGCGGATACTACTATTTCTGCCATGATAAAGAAGGGAATCCGTATTATGCCCGTACCGAGGCGGAACACAAGGAAAACATGAGAGAGGCAGGATTACTGGAATGACGGAAAAACCCATCAGCCCCGAAGTATTGGCACCCGCAGGGGATATGGAACGGCTGCAATCGGCCCTTTTATACGGCGCCGATGCCGTGTACCTGGCGGGACAGCAATTTGGGATGCGTTCCGGTTGCCCCAATTTCTCCATGGACGAACTGCGCCAGGCGGTGGACCTATGCCACCGCCAGAAAAAAGCTGTGCATGTGACCTGTAATGTGGTACCGCACGGGTATGAACTGGATTCGATTGCTGAATTTTTGACCGAATGCGGCCACATTGGCGTCGATGCCTTTATCATTTCGGATTTGGGTGTCATGGCGCTGGCTCACCGCTGTGCGCCCCAGGTGTCGGTACACGTCTCCACCCAGGCCGGTGTGATGAATGAAGAAACGGCGCGCTTTTTGTATGAACAGGGGGCGGCCCGCGTGGTACTGGCCCGGGAGTTGTCGCTTCAGGAAGTAGCCCGTATCCGTGCTAACACCCCGACGGACCTGGAAATTGAAACCTTTGTGCATGGTTCGATGTGCGTGTCGTTTTCGGGGCGGTGCCTACTGTCGAACTACTTTACCGGCCGAGATGGCAACCACGGCGACTGTGCACAGCCCTGCCGGTGGAAGTACAGTTTGGTGGAAGAAAAGCGGCCGGGACAGTATTTCCCCATTGAAGAAGACGGCCGTGGCACCTATATTCTCAATTCCCGCGATATGCGCATGATCGACCGTATTTCGGACCTGATCGATGCAGGGGTAACCAGCCTGAAAATTGAAGGACGGGCCAAATCGGCCTATTATGTGGCCTGCGTAACCCAGGCATACCGCCACGCGGTGGATTTTGCTGTGCAGCATCCCCACGAGCCTTTGCCGGACTGGATTTTGCAGGAAACGGAAAAAGTGAGCCACCGTCCCTACACCCATGGCTTTTTTGACGGTGTGGCCCCCGGACAGGATACCATCCGAGGCGGCTATGAACGGGGTTACGAAGTGGCCGCGGTGTGTGAGGGAAGAGAAAATGGCCTGTTGAAAGTTTCTCAGCGCAATCGTTTCTTCCTGGGAGAAACGTTCGATGTGCTGGCGCCGGGTCAGCAATCATTCCCGCTGACGCCTACCCGTCTCTTTAATGCCGATGGCGAACCGATTGAATCGGCGCCGCATGCGGTAATGACCGTGTACATGGAAACGGATGTGGATGTGCCGGTAGGGGCCTACCTGCGCCGGATTCGTACCTGATGAAAAAAGGATAAAACGCCTGCTGTCGGGAAAACTGACAGCAGGCGTTTTTGCGTCCAATTGGCAGAAAAGGGGGACGCGTGC
This sequence comes from uncultured Oscillospiraceae bacterium, assembly GCA_905200265.1. Lineage (GTDB taxonomy): Bacteria > Bacillota > Clostridia > Oscillospirales > Acutalibacteraceae > Heritagella. Next base: position 1,519 of record CAJKJS010000103.1, on the reverse strand, counting down.
ATGAAAACACGGCGTATGGCGGTCTTTTTCGCGGTGATGATTCTGGGGTTTGCCGGGTGTGCACTAGGGGTGCGCCGCGCGCAGGAATCGGCGGGAGCCCGGCAGGCGGTACAGGCCCAGAGCACCTGGACCTTGCAAATCGATGAGCAGCGAGGTGCGATTTACGACCGGCAGGGCCGGCCGTTTACCGGACAGGAAGAAACGGTGGTAACAGCCGTAGCGCCGGGGATTGAATCGGGCAAAGCCCTAGCTGCTTTGCCTGATGGAGAGAAAAAGCAGGCCGCGATGGAACTGTATGCGAAAGGGACCCCTTTTTTATTTGTGTTTGATGAGGGAGCCCGCCCGGAGGAAACCGAGGGCATCCAGCATTTTACGGTACAGCGCCGTTATGGAGAGGATCGCTTGGCCTCTCATACGATCGGTACGTTGGATGGAAGCGGTCACGGGGTGTCAGGTATTGAAAAAGCGTATGATGATTTTTTAACAGAGCAAACCGGAGAACTGAGCATTGCCTATACGGTGGGGGCGTCGGGCACTGTGCTGCAAGGGGTGGAACCAGTGGTGACCGATACCCGCCAAAAGGCGCAAGCGGGTGTCCGGCTAACACTGGATCAGGACTTGCAGCGTATTTGTGAAACGGCCGGGGCTTCACTGGGTAGCGGGGCTGTCGTGATGCTGGATGTACAAACCGGCGAAATTTTGGCAATGAGCAGCTGCCCGTCGCTTTCCAGTTCCCAAACAGCGCAGTCGCCCTACCTGAATAAAACCATTGCCGCGTACAGTGTGGGGTCTGTTTTCAAAATTGTATCGGCTGCTTCTGCCCTGGAACAGGGATTTGATCCCGACACGGTGTATGATTGTGAAGGGGCCGTGGAAGTGGAAGGGATTTCGTTTCATTGCTTTAACGGAATTGCCCACGGTCAGGTGGATATGGAGGGGGCTTTTGCCGTTTCCTGTAACGGGTATTTTGTGCAGGCGATGTCCTCGGTTTCGGCCCGACATTTTATGATGATGGCGGAAATTCTCGGCTTTGGCCAGGCCATTGAACTAGCCGAGGGCTTTTCTTCCGCTTCTGGTTCTCTTCCGCAGGAGCAGGAACTGGAAAATCCGGCAGCCTTGGCCAATTTTTCCTTTGGGCAGGGGACTCTTACAGCCACCCCACTGCAAGTAGCCGCCATGACAGCAGCGGTGGCCAGCGGTGGACAGTATCGAACGCCGGTGCTGCTTTATGGACTGTGTGATGAAAACGGAGATGTGTACCAGCGGCAAAGTCTATCGTCGCCCCAGAATGTGATGAAAAAAGAAACCGCTTCCTTTCTTGCGTCTATGATGGAAACCGCTGTACAAAGCGGTACGGCCCAAAGTGGGGCACCGGAAAGTGTTACGGCGGCGGCCAAAACCGGTACAGCGCAAACCGGTGTTATGGAAGACGGCGAAGAAGAAGTCATTTGCTGGTATACCGGCTTTTTTCCGGCTCAATCACCGCGGTATGTGGTAACGGTGATGCAGGAAGGCGTTA
>CAJKJS010000102.1 GCA_905200265.1 uncultured Oscillospiraceae bacterium | reverse complement strand
GTGACAGTGCCGCTTTCCCGTGTTTTTTTCATGTCGATGAGCCTCTGGTTTTCACTGCCGCGAAATAGCAGTTCCAGATTGCGCTGCTCTAAAAGAAAACGGCCGTCTACCAGAATATCCAGTTCCGAAAGCAGTGCGTCTATATCGGAGTCGTGCTTTTCCAGCAGTTCTTCATACGTCCAGCCACTATAAGCCATAACGGTCAATCCTTTTTTTCGGCATAGCCGCGCCAGTTCCGTCAAAGCCGCAGGTTGGCAAAATGGTTCTCCGCCCGAAAACGTAACGCCCCGCAGCAGCGGGTCCTGACTGATTTCGTCAAAAAGACTTTGCACCGTACGGTCGTAACCACCGGCAAAGTCATGGGATTCGGGATTATGGCAGCCCGGGCAGTGATGTGGACATCCCTGCACAAAGACGGTGTACCGGAATCCGGGCCCGTCCACAATGGATTCGGGGACCACCCCATATAAACGAAGTGTGGTTGCAGACATAAACGGATAACCCCCTTTTTCAAAAATTCACAGGCTATGTTTCACGCGGTCGCGCTCTTCCGCCCGTTTTGCCGGGTTCCAGCATTCCAGCGGACCGGCCAGGTAACTCGTGATGCGGCGAATCCGCTCAAAGCGTGCCCCTTCTGATTCGCTGCGGTGGCAATAGGGACAGGTTTCACCAATTTCGCCAATATATCCGCATTCCGGATCACGGTCGGCTGCGTGGTTGATAGCACCATACCCGATGCCGCACTGTTGCATATAGAGAAGAATTTTTTCGAACAGGTCGGTATTGCGTGCCTGTTCGACGGAAAGTTCCACACAGGTAATGTGACCATTGTTCGTTAGGGCATGATAAGGCGCTTCCCGCTCGATTTTCTCCCATACCGAAAGCGGGTACCATACCGGAATGTGGAACGAATTGGTGTAATACGCCCGGTCCGTTACCCCAGGCACAATGCCGAATTTCTTTTTATCCAGTTCCGTAAAGCGGCCGCACAGCGTTTCGGCCGGGGTAGCAAACAGCCCCCAGTTTAGACCGGTTTGTTGGCTTTCCCGGTCCAGCCGGGCCCGCATATGACCGATAATGGACAGCCCAAGTTTTTGGCTCTCCATGTTTTCCCCATGATGATACCCCGTTAAGGCAGTCAGCGTTTCCGCTAGTCCAATAAAACCAACACTCAAGGTGCCATGACGCAAGACCTCTTCCACGGTATCCGTCATAGAGAGTTTGTCGGCATCCATCCACACCCCTTGTTCCATTAGGAACGGGAAGTTATAGACCTTTTTTTCGCCCTGAATCCCTAACCGATGGCGCAGCTGGCGAATGGCTAGATCCATGCGGTCATTTAATAAAGCAAAGAACGTGTCGATATCACCTTGTGCCAATAGTCCCAGGCGAGGCAGGTTGATTGTGGTAAAGCTCAGGTTCCCTCGTTGACAGGACGTTTGACGGCTGGGATCGTGGCGGTTTTCCATCACCCGGGTGCGGCAGCCCAGGTAGGCTACTTCGCTGCGGTAATCATCAGCACGGTAATAAGGCAGGTTAAAGGGAGCATCCAGGAAACTGAAATTCGGGTACAACCGCAGACCCGATACCTGCATAGCCTGGCGGAACAAATCATAGTTTGGATCGCCGGGATGGGCGTTGACGCCATTTTTTACTTTGAAAATTTGGACCGGGTAAACCGGCGTGCTGCCATCACCCAATCCTTTTTCCGTGGCAAGCAGTAAATTCTGTACGACCATGCGCCCTTCGGGGGAGGTATCGGTACCATAGTTGACCGTGCTGAACGGTACCTGAGCACCGGCCCGGCTGGTCATGGTGTTGAGGTTGTGGATGAGGGCTTCCATGGCCTGGTACGTGGCGTTTTCCGTTTCCTGCATGGCTTTCTTTACCGCATAACGGTGAGCGGCCTGTAAAAGTTCCGGCGAGAGCGCGACGGCCCCGCACAGAGCCGGTACCACAGCATCGGCCTGGCCCATGCGAATCTGTGCAATGGCTTCTTCAGCCGGAATGAGCAGCGTCTGGCATTCCTCGCGACTCTTTTCCAGGGAAATTTGCAGATGCTGTACCAGCGCCCACCGGTAACTTTTGCGGAATGTGCAAATAATGCCCGGTGCCATGGCATAGTCAAAGTTGGGAATACTCTGCCCACCATGCATATCGTTTTGGTTGGCCTGAATGGCAATACAACATAAGGCCGCATAACTGCGAATGCTGTTGGGGGTGCGCAAATACCCGTGCCCGGTGGAAAAACCATTTTCGAAAAGTGGCAGCAGGTCGATTTGGCAGTTCGTTTCGGTTAGGGCATAGAAATCTTTATCATGGATGTGAATGTCGCCGTTTTCGTGGGCACAGACAATTTCCTGGGGAATGACATTGCTGTCATAAAACGCCTTGGCACCTTCGGAACCGTACTTGAGCATGGTGCCCATGGCGGTATCGGTATTATGCCCCACATTGGTGCTGGTGCGCACATAGGTACCCGTGTGATCGCCGGTAAACGTAAGGTTTTCGTACGTTTTCATCAAGTTGGCATCCATATGGCGCATGGTGGCGTGTTCCGCCCGGTACAACATATAGGCTTTGGCCGTACCGGCATAATCGGCTTCGACTAAGGCTTCCTCTACCAGATCTTGGATTTGTTCCACGGTGGGAACACCACCCAGGGATTCTGCTTTCTCCAATACATGGGCGGTGAGGAGATCCAATTGTTGGTCGGAAATACGGGCATCTTCCGTGTGAATATTGGCGCGGTACATGGCACTGCGGATTTTCGTTGCGTCGAAATCCGCTAGCTCGCCATTCCGTTTTTGAATTTTTTCGATCATAGCTGTAACCCTTCCCCCAAAATAGTACCGTACCATTGTATATAATTTGTCCCGGCAAGTCAACGGCAGAACAGCTGAAAACAGGAATGTTTTTTCTATATATTGTGGGTAGAAGGGATGTTATCCACATTTTCCACTAAATATTCCACATTATTCCACGATGGCCCCCAGGCTTTCGGCCAGTTGTGCCGCCTGGCGAATATCCAGGTGGGTTTTCTGTAGATGAGCACTTTTTAAATCACAGCCGCGTGTATCGGCTCCTCGTAGATCGCATTCCTGCAAATCGCATCCTTGTACCCGGGCGCCATGCAAATGGCAGTCCTGCAAATTGGCCCGCTTTAGGCAGCAGGAAGTCAAGTCGGCATGGCTGAGATCACACCCGCGCAAATCCAGTCGCCGAAGGTCGCACCCGGTAAACAAGGTATAATCCAGCCGGCACTGAGAAAATGAAATAGCCGATACATCCGCCCCGGAAAAATCGGTGCCGGTACATTTGCATCCCACAAAGGAAGCGCCAAACAGGGAAGTGGACGAAAAACTGCCGTTCGTGATTTGACAGTTTTCCCAAACGGTACCGTTACAGGTACAAAATTCGAACCGGCAATTTTCAAATCGACAGTGCCGAAACACGGTTTCGGAAAAACGGCAGCCACGGAACCGGCAGTCGATATACACTTTTTCCTGCCAAGATTCATCGGAAAAGGTCTCACTTATGATGGTTTGTCCGGTTATGGAGGGCATAGAGGGGCTCCTTTCTTACACGAGCAGAGGGATGACATCCCCCAGAGTGGGACATACACCAAAAAGCAGAGGCTCCATCCAGGGGTCGGGCGGGGTTTGATCAGGGACCATGAGTACGTGGCATCCGGCACGCCAGGCGGACAACACCCCATTGGGGGAATCTTCCAAAGCCAGGCAATCGGATGGTGCCTGGTGAATCTGATGACAAGCCGCTAGGTAAACGTCGGGCATGGGTTTACCCCGGGGAACATCCGGTGCACAGCAGATTTTGTCGAACAGAGGATATAACCCCGTTTGCGTTAAATAGGCCCGAGCCCGTTGCTGATCGGTAGCAGTGGCCACGGCGGTAAGCACATGGTGATCGCGCAGCCAAGTCAGTAGCTGATGAGCCCCTGGTTTACACACAGGAGGATGTTCGGATAAGTACGCGGCCATTTTAGCCCGGCGGGTATCGCGCACCTTGTCGAAGGGGAAGGTGGAGCCAAATACTCCGCATAAATACTGGCGGGCATATGGCCCGCTTAAACTGCGCAGATGCCGGGCGTGCTCGGGGGTAAAAGGATACCCGGCTTCTTGTCCGGCTTCGCACCAAAAACGGCACAACAGCCCTTCTGTATCCAGCAGCAATCCATCCATATCAAAAATAGCGGCATGAAACATGGAATAAAAACTCTCCTTTTTTGGGGTACAGGGCAAAAGAAAAACCGGAAGCGAGTTTGCTCGCTTCCGGCTTTTGCAACCGAAGAATTAGGCTTTGCCGATGGAGCCGAACAGTTCCATCTTTTCTTTGACTTTCGCCTTGATAGCTTCCGTGCCGGGAGCCAGCAGTTTGCGGGGGTCGAAGCCCTTGCCCTGCTGATCTTTGCCAGCTTCCACATAAGCGCGGGTCGCGTCGCGGAAAGCCAGCTGGCATTCGGTGTTCACGTTTACCTTGGATACGCCCAGGGTGATGGCCTTTTTCACCATGTCGTCCGGGATACCCGTGCCGCCGTGCAGTACCAGCGGTACGCCGGGAACAGCTGCTTTAATGGCTTCCAGCGCATCAAAACGCAGGCCCTGCCAGTTTTCGGGGTACACACCATGAATGTTGCCAATACCGGCAGCCAGCATGGTAACGCCCAGATCGGCGATCATTTTGCATTCGGCCGGATCGGCTACTTCGCCGCCGCCGACAACACCGTCTTCTTCACCGCCGATGGAGCCTACTTCAGCTTCCAGGGACAGGCCCAGATAGTTGGTGATGGTGATCAGTTCTTTGGTCTTTTCCACGTTTTCTTCGATGGGATAATGAGAACCGTCGAACATGATGGAAGAGAAACCAGCTTCCATAGCCTTTTTGGCGCCTTCATAGGAACCATGGTCCAGGTGCAGAGCGACCGGAACCGTGATGCCCAGGGTTTCCATCATACCGTTGACCATAGCCGCCACGGTGTTATAGCCGCACATGTATTTGCCGGCCCCTTCCGATACACCCAGGATAACCGGGGAGTTGCATTCCTGAGCCGTCTGCAGAATCGCTTTGGTCCATTCCAGATTGTTGATGTTGAACTGGCCCACCGCATAGTGGCCTTCAAAAGCCTTGGTGAGCATGTCCTTTGCGGATACGAGCATGAAAAATCCTCCTTCTGAAAGTTCAGATCTTTATCCCTATTGTAATGCAAATTTTTGTTTTTGAAAAGCCCTAACCGTGAAAAAGTCCGGTTTCCGGCAAGAATTATACCGTTTCAGGTTTGGGATGATGCTGAACCCATAGTACGGCTTGCTGAATCACAGGCAAAAGGCTTTGCCCGTAAGGAGTCAGCTGGTATTCCACCCGAGGCGGAGCTTCCAAAAATTGCTGACGGGAAATAAACCCACTTTGCAACAGTTCTTTTAGGCTTTGGGTGAGCATCATATCGGTAATGCCGGGAATCCGGGATTTAATCATACTATACCGTGCGGAAACACCGTCGAGCAACGCCCACAGTACACGAATGCGCCATTTTCCCCCCAGGTCATCGACCAGAAGTTGCAACGCTTGCATACCTTCCTGTAGGGAAGGGGAAACAGACACAGTGGCTTCCACCGGCACAGAGACCGCACTGGCCGTTTTGGCTTTTTTCCTTTTTCGATCTTTTTTCATATCCATATTATCCTTTATCAAACAAGAAGAAGCTGCGAAAATCGCAGCCTGTCTGAGGAAAAAGCGACTGTAGAGCGCTTTCTTTTTCATTTATAAATTGATTATATCAGTTTTAAAATGACTTGTAAAGGAAAATTCCCTATTGAATTGGGAAAAACAAATAAAAAAACTGT
>CAJKJS010000101.1 GCA_905200265.1 uncultured Oscillospiraceae bacterium | reverse complement strand
CAGAACGGTTTTGAACCGTTCTGCCTTTTTATTCTTCTTTACTTTTCGACATCGGACGTTTGGCGGATTCCCTTTTGTTCCGCTACACAGCTTTCACAGAACGTCACCAGCCGGTCAGCGGCGTCTCCGGGCAAATAGTCCTTCTGCCGTTCTTTCATTTCTTCCGCAGCCGGAGGATTTTGCAGCAGGTATAGTCCTGCGTCGCACTGTTCCCTGGCACGCTGGGCACTAACGGCCATCCCATGGGCCGCAAAAAACGCCGCATTGGCTGTTTCACAACCGGGAATGGGCGCCGTGTGTACCAAAGGTGTGCGGGATACGGCGGCTTCGGTAGTCGTCAATCCACCGGGCTTAGTAAATACCACATCCGCCGCATGTAACAGCCGCGGTACCTGATCGGTATAACCTAAAATATAGACTCCTTTTTGTTTGCCAAACAGCATTTGCAATCGTTTTTGCTGCTTACGGTTGTTGCCACATACCACACACAGAGAAATCTCCTGTTCCCGGCGCAGGAGTCTATCCACCAAAAGCCCGCTGTTTCCAAATCCCATGCTCCCCGACATAATGAGCAAAAAGGGTTTTTCAATATCCAAACCGGGCAACAGTTCTTCGCGGAGCCGGTCACGAGCCTGTTGTTTCGTTTCTTCCTGCCGAACATGGGGCGAAACCGGAATGCCAAAAGGCTGCAATTTTTCTTTTTTCATACCATGGCTGGTAAACTCTTCCACCAGCTCTTCCTGCGGAATAACATAGTAATCCAAATCCGTTTCTTCCCAAAACGGAATACAGGTATAATCGGTGGCCACTCCCACCGTAGGAATCGTTAGCTGCCCCCGCTTTTTCAGGCACGTGAGCTGTTCTGCCGCAAACAAATGCGTTGTCACGATTACATCGCAGGGATGTTCCTGCAAATACCGGTGAAGCCGTCCGGCATGCAGGGTATTGGCCGCATAAACCGGCGATTGACGGCCCGGCCGGCTGACTTTTTTTCCGGCCCAATAGGCTAAATGAAATAAAAAGGGTAGCCGGGTACTAAATAAATAAGCCCGACTGACACGCCCGGATAGTTTTTGACTGGCAATGGAAAACACATCCAAAAAGACAGCTTCATGACCCGCCTGGACAAAGGCATCCTGGGCGGCCAAGGCAGCGCTATTGTGTCCGCCGCCTGTATTGCAAGACAAAATTAAAACTTTCACGAAAAATCTCCTTTTCATCACCTGTTAATGGTGACTATCAGACCGGCTCTCCCATGTAAAAGACCGGTGAAAGAAAGATAGGCTTCCCTGGCTGGCTTTCGCTTCGCGTATATGTTTCAGGTACACAATGGCAGCTATGCCCCAGCATCCCGCAAAAAACGGATGGCATACTGGCCACAAAAACGCCGTGCAAGCAAAAAACAAATACGTCACACACGTACGGACACTGTTCGGACAAATGCGCACGATTAAAGAAAAGAACAGATACCAGGCTGCCAACACCCAGACTCCTGGGAAAACCCGGCTTGCTCCCAGCAGGACGCCAAACGAAACCGTAATCGCTTTGCCGCCGCGAAATCCTCGAAATGGTGAAAACGCGTGGCCAGCTACTGGCGCTATCAAGATTAGGGAAAAAAGCGGGACACGGGGTGGCACTTGTTTCAGAGCTAATACAACCGGCACAACCCCTTTGGCCAAATCGCACAGCAGGCACATAACCCCTATGGGAACACCCGCTTGCTGAAACACATTGGCAGCCCCTGGATTTTGGTCTTCTGCCTTTTGGCAGACATCGACCCCACACAGCCATTTTGGCAGCCAGGCACTGAACATCAAGCTGCCACTGAAAAAACCAAGGCATACCCACATCCATATTGGCATAGTTTTCCCTCCTTTTTCACTCCCTTTGCTTGCAGTATACGATGTTGTTGGTTTTTTGTCAAACCAGAAAAGGGCCTTTTCCGGTTGTCTTTCTCGGTTTTTAAATAAATCTTCCTTTCTTATATTTACAAATGCTAGGGCACCTGTTACAATAAGCGGGAATACACAGCCTGGTTTGTTTTTCGGTGCAGAAACGGCCAAAACAAACAGAGGACCGGCAGGGACTGCTTTTCTTTTGCAGCCTCTTTTTTTCTGCCCGTCACGCGGCTGAAACATACCTTTTGGGCTGTACATCAAGGAAAGAGGAGGCAATAAACATCATGAGAATCCCCAATAAATGGATCGGAGATCGCGCTTTTTATTTTGGCATGCTGCATCTAGCTATTCCGCTAATTATTCAGCAGGCTGTCAGCAGTTTTGTCAGCTTGCTGGACAATGTCATGGTAGGCGCATTAGGCACCGAAGCCATTTCCGGTGTCGCTATTGTAAACCAGCTTGTTTTTGTTTATTATTTGACCGTTTTCGGTATTCTCAGTGGTGCTTCGATTTTTGGCGCTCAGTTTTTCGGTGTGGGAGATCACAAAGGGCTGCGGGATACCCTGCGGTTCCGCATGCTGGCCGGGATAGTGCTGACTATTGCCGCCATTCTGGTTTTTGTTTTATCCGGCGACCAGCTTACGGCCCTTTTTCTCACAGACGACGGCACCAGCGATGTCGTATTAACGGCATCCCTGGCCAGAGAATACCTGTGGATTACGCTATGTGGGTTGTTCCCCTATATGATCGCCCAGGTGTACAGTTCCGTTGTCCGGGAAACCGGCAACGCTTTTCAGCCCATGATTGCCAGTGTGCTGTCTATTTTTGTGAACCTGTGCTTTAACTACCTGCTTATTTTCGGCAAATTCGGGTTCCCCGCCATGGGCGTAGCGGGTGCCGCTTGGGCAACCGTGATGTCCCGTTTTGTGGAATGTGGGTATCTGCTGCTGGCGACACACCGGCATCCGGAAAAATATCTGTTTATTAAAGGAGCGTGGCGCAGCCTGCGTATTCCTCTGACTTTGTGCCGCCGGATTCTTGTGACCGGTCTGCCGCTCATGCTCAATGAAAGCCTGTGGTCGCTGGGCACCACCATGATCAACCAGAGCTACAGCACCCGGGGGTTGACGGTTGTAGCCGCTACCAATATTCAAAATACCGTGTGGAATTTGTTTACCATCATCATGTTTGCCATGGGCAGTGTGGTTTCCATTATGGTTGGGCAACGGTTAGGCGCCGGTGATTTTGAAGGAGCCAAAGAAACCGATACAAGGCTGATCACATTTACGGTCTTGCTGCATATTGTCATCGGGGCTATCTTAATTAGTACCGCGCCTTTTATTCCCTATATTTACAATACCAGTCAAGATGTGCGCTCTTTAACTACTACCTTGCTATACATAGCCGGAGCTATTTTGCCTGTTTCGGCCTTTATGCACACGTGCTACTTCACCGTACGTAGTGGCGGACGCACGGTGATTACCTTTTTCTTTGACTGTGGGTTTACTTGGTGCGTAGTTTTACCCATTGTATATTGTCTGTGCCGGTTTACGGCTCTTCCCATGCCCATGATCTTCTTGGCGGCACAGCTTTCTGAATTTATTAAAGCTGTTATTGGGTTCTTTATGTTAAAGAGTGGTATGTGGGCCAAAAATTTGATTCACGACATGGAACCACCCGCTCAACAAACGACAAACTGAAAGAAACGCCTGATGTAATCCCCCGTTGCTTCAAAAAGCAGTGGGGGATTTTTTTAGAAAAAACGTTGTTTTTTCCCCTTTCTGTCTGCTTTTTTTCGTTTACACGGGGACCGGGCTCTGGTACAATGAGAATAAGGGAAAGTTGTATGGACAAAAGGAGGATTTTTATGATGGATCATTTGTACTATGGTTGCGCCTACTATGACGAATACATGCCTTTTGATCGTTTGGAAAAAGATATCCAAATGATGAAAGACGCCAATATCAATGTGATTCGTATTGCCGAATCCACCTGGGCTACGGAAGAACCTCGCTGCGGGGAATTTGATTTTTCCCATGTAGAAAGAGTCCTGAAAGCCACGGAAAACACTGGCATTCAGGTGATTATCGGTACCCCCACGTATGCCATTCCGCCATGGCTGGCCGCCATGCACCCCGAAGTGATGGCCGATACCCACCGGGGCAAAAATCCATACGGTGCCCGACAACTTATGGATATCACCAGCCCTATTTACCGGTATTATGCGGAACGGGTCATTCGAAAGCTCATGGAAGTTATGCAGCCCTATTCTCACGTGATTGGCGTACAGCTGGATAACGAAACAAAACACTACGATACCTGTGGCCCTCATGTACAAAAACGATTTGTGGCGTATTTGCGGGAAAAATTCGGCACAGTGGATGCACTAAACCGTGCCTATAACCTGCATTATTGGAGCAATGCCATCGATGCGTGGGAAAATTTCCCCGATGTGCGGTATACCATTAACGGCAGCCTGGCGGCAGAATTCGAAAAATTCCAGCGCAGTCTCGTGGACGAATACCTATCCTGGCAGGCAGACATTGTGCGCCCGTACTTAAAGCCAAATCAATTCATCACCCATAACTTCGATTTTGAATGGCGCGGCTTTTCGTTTGGCGTGCAGCCCGACGTCAGCCATGACAAGGCTTCCCGCTGTTTGACCGTCGCCGGGTGCGATATCTACCACCCCACTCAAGACCATTTGACGGGCCACGAAATCGCCTTTGGCGGCGATGTGGTACGGTCGATCAAAAACGGGCAGAATTATCTGGTTCTGGAAACGGAAGCCCAGGGCTTCCCCCAATGGGTCCCCTACCCGGGACAGCTGCGGCTGCAGGCGTTCAGCCACCTGGCCAGTGGAGCTGCTTCCGTCATGTACTGGCACTGGCATTCCATTCATAACTCATTTGAAACCTACTGGAAAGGGCTCCTAAGTCACGACTTTTTACCCAATGAAGTGTACAAAGAAGCGGCTACCGTTGGCGCCGACTTTAAACGGCTATCGCCTCATCTGACTGGGCTGCAAAAGAAAAACAGAGCCGCCGTACTGGTGAGCAACGAAGCTTTATCGGCTATGAAACAGTTCCCGCTACCCGATGGCAAAACGGGGTATAACGACGTGGTACGCTGGCTGTATGATACGCTTTTCAGCTTAAATGTCGAAACCGATATTCTATTCCCCTCTATGGCCGACAAACTGGCATCGTACGATTTGGTTATGGTACCGGCCCTGTATGCCGCTTCCGAAAGCTTACTGCAAAAACTCAGCGATTATGTCGCAGAGGGGGGATGCCTGCTGGCTTCCTTTAAAACCGGCTTTGCTATGGAAGACGCCACCGTCTACCCGGATCAGCCGCCTCATGGCCTAACGTCATGCCTAGGGATTGGATACAGCCTGTTTACCGTACCGGAAAACGTGGGTTTGACGGGCGACGATTTCTCCCTATCAGATGAAGAGCGTAAAGCCAGCGTGTGGATGGAACTGGTAACCCCCACGACAGCCCAGGTGATTGCCCACTACGATCATCCCTACTGGCATAAATACGCGGCTATCACCCGCAACACCTTCGAAAAAGGCACGGCTTACTATATGGCTACCATGACATCCTCTGCCTATGCCCGGCAAGTTCTTTCGCTGGCTTTACAGGATGCGGGTCTCCTGGGACCGGAACAATCTCTTCCCTGTACGCTGAAAAAAGGCGTCAATGCGCTGGGGCATACGGTTCGGTTCTATCTAAATTACAGTCAACAGCCGGTTTCGGTTTCCTATACCTATGGCGCTGGGAAGGAACTTATTTCCGAAACGGCTGTCACCCCCGGACAAACCCTGGAACTGGCTCCCTGGGGATTTGCCGTAGTGGAAGAAAACGCCTGAATTTTCCCATAATGATGGTCCTATGAAGTTAGATAAGTCATTTTCTCATCCTAAATAAAGAAATGAACCAAACCAGAAAAACTGGACAATAGACAAAACGGCCCCCTGTGTAGGATAA
>CAJKJS010000100.1 GCA_905200265.1 uncultured Oscillospiraceae bacterium | reverse complement strand
TCAAAAAAGCTACCTTGTTTCTTTTGTAATGAAAAAACAGGAACAGAACTGTCTAAATCCGGCTAGAAACAAACAAAGAAGGAAAAATAGAAAAAACCCCGAAAAACCGAAGTTTTTCGGGGTTTTGAGCATCTTTGAACCAGTTGGAAGCTGAATCAGCGCTTGCTGAACTGGGGAGCGCGACGAGCAGCTTTCAGACCGTACTTCTTGCGTTCCTTCATACGAGGATCGCGGGTCAGGAAGCCAGCTTTTTTCAGATCACCGCGCAGGTTTTCGCTGTCATACTGCAGCAGAGCGCGGGCAATGCCGTGACGGATAGCGCCGGCCTGGCCGGTCACACCGCCGCCGGCAACGCGGCAAACGATATCAAACTTTTCGTCGGTGCCGGTCAGAACCAGCGGCTGACGAACGATGAGTTTCAGGGTTTCCAGGCCGAAGTAGTCGTCGATGGGACGATCATTGATCGTCACTTTGCCAGTGCCCTGGTACAGACGTACGCGGGCCACGGAGCTCTTTCTTCTGCCAGTTCCGTAAAAATAAGGTGCTTTCTCGTACATAATCTTCTGCGTCCCCTTCCCTTAAAATTCCCAGGCGGTGGGCTGCTGAGCAGCATGCGTGTGTTCGCTGCCGGCAAACAGACGAAGTCTGGTCAGAGCAGCGCGGCCAATGGTGTTGGACGGGACCATGCCCGACACGGCCAGTTCCATGGCCTTGGTGGGGTTTTCGCGCATCAGGATATCATAGCGCACAGATTTCATGTGGCCGATATACCCGGTGTGATGATAAGCAAATTTATTCTGCAGCTTATTGCCGGTGAGTACCGCCTGAGCGCAGTTGATGATGATCACATGATCGCCGCAATCCACATGGGGGGCGAAGGTGGGCTTATTCTTTCCGCGCAGCAGATTAGCAGCTTCCACGGCCACACGGCCCAGGGGCTTGCCGGCTGCGTCAATGACATACCACTTGCGGTCTACCTGACCGGCTTTGGGCATATACGTAGACATATCGTTTACCTCCTGCATGTTCCTTCTATCGTATTCACAGCGGGCCTGTTTCTTCGACAAAACGGAAAAACAGCGCAAGTACCCGCGAAGTTTGCCTTATGATACTACCACAATCCGCAGGGGAAGTCAAGCGCAAATTTCATTTTTTTAATTTAGCTTTATGATATCTCTTGTTTTCTTCTGTTTTCACCGGTTTTTCTCTTGTTTTCAAAGACTTCATTTCACTTTTTCTTGCTTTTCTCCCACGGTCACCTGCGGTATAATAGGACAAACAAATAGATGAAGGTGGGACTTTTTTTGCAAGAACTCATGGGCCAAATGCGTGCCGCTATGGAACGGTATACGATGATTCATCCAGGAGACCGGGTCGCCGTGGGTGTTTCCGGCGGAAAAGACTCTCTCGTACTGCTAGCTGCACTGGCACGGCTCCGCACGTACTATCCCGTCCCTTTTTCCCTTGTAGCCCTGACGGCGGATCCCTGTTTCGGGGGCGAACCAAACGATTATTCCGCTATTGAGCGCTTTTGCCGGGACCAGAAAATCCCCTATGTGATTCGCCGTACCCGCTTAGGCACCCTGATTTTTGAAGAACGAAAAGAAAAAAATCCATGTAGCTTGTGTGCCCGGATGCGGCGGGGTATTTTACACGATATGGCTAAGGAGCAAGGCTGCGGTGTGATTGCGCTGGGCCATCACTTTGACGACGCCGTGCAAACCTTTTTAATGAATCTCTTTTATGGTGGCCGTATTGGCTGTTTTTCTCCCAAAAGTGAGTTGAGCCGCAAACAGTTGTGGCTGATCCGCCCCATGGTTTTCTGCGAAGAATCCCACATTCGCCGGGTGGCCGATAAGCTCACGTTACCGATTGTACCCAGTCGTTGCCCTGCTGACGGCGTCACGGCCCGACAGGATACCGCTGACCTACTAGCAGATCTTGAAAAGAAGTTTCCTGATTTGCGTCAGAAAGTATTAGGAGCTATGCAGCGCAGCCATATAGACAACTGGTAATCCCTTTTAAAAAAGAAGGAGAAGCCCTCATGGAACTTGTCACTCGCCGTTTACGGCTAAGTCCTCTGGGACCGGCACTACTGGAAAGCACATATGCCTATGCCGCCGACCCTGAAAATACCCGGTATATGGTCTTTTATCCTGTACAAAGTCGGGAAGAGTTGCTCACTTTTTTGCAGCAGGTGGATGCCGAATGGAAAAGGGAACAGCCCTCTTTTTACGAGCTTGCCATCTGGCGGCAGAATCAGCATATTGGGGCCATTAGTTTATATTGGGATGAAGCCAAAACCACTGGGGAACTGGGATGGATTTTACATCCACAGTATCACGGTCACGGCTACGCAACCGAAGCCGCTCAGGCTGTCATGGCTTTTGCTATGGAGACGCGGCCTCTTATCCGCTTTATCGCTCACTGTGACAGCGAAAACATTCCCTCTACTCGGGTTATGGAAAAACTGGGTATGACGCGTATTGCCTGTGAAAAGGGCCGAAAAAACCGTTCATCGGAAGAAGAGCGGTGGGAATATACCTATGAATATCGATTGTAACCACAAAAAATCCCGATGGCAAAATGTCATCGGGATTTTTTTATAAATTATGCGGCCGGTAGTAGTTTTGCACTGTGCAGTGCCCGCCGCAAGGCCAATACCAACATGGTAGAAAGCACGGCTTTGCATGTATCCATCGGAATAAACGGAATCACTGTAGCCATCATGGCCGTACCAAAGTCAACTTCGGCCACAAACATATACCACAGGGCCCCGCCGGCATAGCATACAAACAGACTAATCCATACAGCTACAAAAGTCAGCACGGGTTCGGAAAGCAGCAATCCGGTTAGCACATGCTTTTTTTCCTTGCGTGCCGCCGGTCTCCAAATTTCCCACAGCCACGCCGTCAGGAACGCCATGAGCGGATAGGTCATGAGGAAACCGCCGGTATACCCCAGCAGTGTTCCCAATCCACTTCCAAACGAGCTGAAAACCGGTAGTCCACACACACCCAGCAGCAAATAAACAAGCAAAGCTAAAAATGCATATCCTTTAGGCAGCATGCAGCCCGTGAGCATAACGGCCATAATGCCCATCGTAAAAACAATGGGAGTTCCCGGAATGGGAAAGGAAATTTGCGAAAAAACAACGGTGATTGCCACAAACATGGCAGAAAGTGCCATCCATTTTGTCTGCTTCATAAGAAAGCCTCCTTCTTTTCTTTCGTGCTCTTCTATTATAGGAGGCTCTTTGTCGATTGTCAACCTTATTTTGCGAAATAGGTTGACAATTATCAGATAACAAAAAAACAGCCACCCGATTGGGTGACTGCTTTTGTGTTGGCGTCTTCCTATTGTCCCGGGCCGTTACCAGCCAAGTATCTTCGGCACCGACGAGCTTAACTTCTGTGTTCGGAATGGGAACAGGTGGACCCTCGTTGTCATCAACACCAACTGTGTTTGTCGCTGTATCCTTGCGACTCGTATATAATACCACAGTCGTTCCCAGAATGCAAGTGTTTTTTCAAAAAAATTTAAATTTTTTTGAAAAGGCTCATGCAGTATATTCTACAACTTCCAACAGGTTACGGCAAAGGGCCAAAACTCCCACGGATACGAACAAATTGAGAACCATACATGCGACGCCTGCCACCCATAACGGACAACTTGCTGCAAACAACAGAATGAGCCCTACCAGGCCTCCAGGCAATGCCAACAGCAAGACCATCAGTAACATGATGATCATAAACAGTCCTTGCTTGCTGAAAGAACCCATCACCCGCTGGCTTAATACATTGCCGGCTGTAAACAGCACACCATAACTAAAAAATAGGCCCATACAGGTTAGCACCGTGGAAACGGGCCCTTGACACATCAGCCCCATTACCACAAATAAAATAATTCCATCAAACGCCGGCTGCAAAAAACTATCCATGCACGCCCACACCAACTTCATAAAGGGCCTCTCTGGCACCAGATAGATCGTCGGTTTGGCAATTTCCCTGCTCCAGCTTCCTGCAGCCCCAAAAAAGAACTGCATATAAACTGAAAAGACCAAACAAATAAATAACATGATATTAGGCGAAAGCGGGCCATCATCTTCGCTGACCATCATTGTAATACCCAGGGTAACGGCACTTCCCAGCAAAATCACAAACGTAGAGGCCCGCAAAAAGGGAATACGGCTTTGCCGCATGGATTCCCGCCAGGATTTAAAAAAGAAGACGGAAGCGCCCTGTCCCCGGTGTAGGCCAATACCGCGCACACGGCTTTTCCGGGCACTGTTAACCATGTCCGTACGGACATTGGCATTCATGCCCCCTTTTTTCATGGCGACCCGGGCCTGATAGGTAATCTCGGTAGCCTGCAGCACGTCTTCATAATAGTCTACATCCCGATGCATGAAAAACCATACTACCAGGAAAATAGTCGCCGCTAAGAGGGCTCCATATAGTACCACCATAAGCCAATTGCCTTGCCAAGCCGCACACAGCAATCCTGCACTCCATCCTGCTATCGGATACCACGTTAGCCAAGCCGATCCCACCGCCTGTGTCAGTGCTTCCGTATGGCCACCATATAGGCACATGAGAAACGGTACCAATACGACTTCAAGAACCAGCGTCGCAACCCATATGCCTTTTACAACCTGAATCCGGCGACGGGACCCATTGACGAATCCATAGAGAAACATTCCCAGTAGTTGGGCCGCAAACAAAACCAAGGCGAAACACAGCACCATACCAATGCAAAACGATGTATCCACGCCAAAGCTATCCCGCAGCATAGGCATGTAGCAAATCAAAAAAACAAGTACCAGCACACTGGTAGCTGCCTGTTTCACTAGGCCATAACCCAAAATTTTCTTAGGTGAAATCGGTGCCCCAAATAAAAAACTTACATCGGCCATTTCAAAAAAGGTGGTGCCGGCTTGCAGGGATGAATAAATTGTAATGGAAAAGATCAGGGTGAAAATTCCGATCAAGCCGCCCTGTAAAAACGCAAAGGGCAGCTGTGTACTTGTTTCTATCTCTTCGGTACCGCCTGACAGCGCCGACAATAAAATAACCCCAATCACCACAATATACAAGACCAAGCGCGAAGGATGGTGTAGGATATCGCGCACAAAGTTAATCATTTTTTTCCGCAGCAAAAATCCCAGTGCATTCATGCGTCTGTCACCTGCCCCTGCTGTTCCGTCACGTCGAAGAACACCTGTTCCAAATCTTCTCCACTCTGTTCAATTTCCTGTCGGGTGCAGACACGCACAATGCGTCCTTGCATCATAATCAGCACTTTGTCCCAAAAATCACGCACGCTGTCCAGCATATGGGTGCTAATCAAAATCGAAACACCCTGTGCCCGTAATTCCTGCAAGACATCCTTTAATTCCTTAATGGCATGAGGGTCTAATCCCACCAGAGGTTCATCCAACATCAATACCCGGGGCGATGGCAATAAGGCGCAGCACAGACTAAGTTTTTGCTGCATCCCTTTCGAAAGCTCCTTGCCCAATTTATCAGCCTTATCTGTCAATTCAAAACGTTCCATCAAACGGGTAGCTTTTTCTTGCCACTGATCCACCCGGTAAGCCCGGGCAATAAATTCCAAGTGCTCTGAGACTGTCAAAAGTTCATAAGGTGCGGGTAGTTCCGGAACATACCCAAACATACGCTTAGCTTCCAGAGACTTATTAGGAAACCCATTGATCATGACAATACCTTGATACCGCAGCAAACCTGCGATACACTTAATAGCCGTACTTTTTCCGGCTCCGTTGGGTCCGGCCAATACGGCAATTTCTCCGTCCCCCACCCAAAAACTAACATCATCATTAGCCTTTACATTTCGATACGATTTGCTGACATGCTCCACTTGCAGCATACTCTCACACGCTCCTTTTCCAAAAATTC
>CAJKJS010000099.1 GCA_905200265.1 uncultured Oscillospiraceae bacterium | reverse complement strand
GATAATGCCCGCTGCCCTCTTGCTGTTTTAACGTGAGAATATACGCCGTAATCTGCCCCTGTATGGCGTCGGACCGGCGGCTTTGCAGCAGGCGGTTCTCCTGGGAAACATTATTCATAAAACCCACCGCCATAAAGAGAAGGGTCGACAGGTGATTGACTTTCGCCGGGGGCACAAAGGGCACCGTTTCCACCGCCTGAGCGGCTTTTTGCAGTTTGTCACCAGTCAGCCGGGCGTTTTCTTCCAGTTCACAGTCGATAAAATCCTGCTTTTCCACCATGATAAACGGCCCCACCGTAATTTTAGCGGCGGCGCCGTCTTCCGCCAGAATGGGCGACACAAAACACGTCAGCCCCATGGGGCAGAAATAAATATACTTTCCCCCAAAGCGCTGGGCTTCCGTCATGCCGTACACATGGGCGCGAATACACCCTTCCCGCCCGCGGCCCACAGCCGCGCACAAGGTGCAGTTTTCACAGCTTTTGCCAAAATCGGCAAATACCTGCCCTTTGGCGTCCGATAAGGTGCATCCCAGGCCCGTAGATTCTGAAAACGCTTTGGCGCACTCCTGGGCCAGGGTGCGGTCAAATGATGGCTCCTGCATGTCTTTTCCCCCTTTTCTGCATTGTACCGCCGAAAGGGAAAAACCGTCAATCCCGTTTTGGAAATTCTTTTGTACTGAGCAAAAAATTACCAAATTTCGCACGTTACTACAAGGCTTTTTTCTTTTTCCACGGTATAGTAAGCACAAAAAGCCAACCGGCAGAACAAACTAAAAATCAAAAAGGAGTCCAATCGTTATGAGCATTCTTACCGACATTTCCGAAAACCTGCAAAAAGGCAAAGCCAAAGTGGTTAAACAGCTGGTGCAACAAGCCATTGACGAGAAGATCCCCGTGGACCAGATTTTGAACGACGGGCTGCTCGACGGCATGAGCATCATCGGCGAAAAGTTCAAAAATAACGAAGTGTTTGTGCCGGAAGTCCTGGTAGCGGCCCGGGCTATGAACATGGGTGCTTCCCTGTTAAAACCCCTGCTGGCTGAAGCAGGCGTACAGGCCAAAGGCAAAGTGTGCATTGGTACCGTACGGGGCGACTTGCATGATATCGGCAAGAACCTGGTGAAAATGATGATGGAAGGCAAAGGCCTGGAAGTCATCGACCTGGGCACCGACGTAGCACCGGAAACGTATGTACAGACGGCGCTGGAAAACGACTGCCAGATCATCTGCTGCTCCGCGCTGCTGACCACCACCATGTGCGAAATGGAAAATGTGGTGAAAAAGCTGGAGGAATCCGGTGCCCGTGACCGCGTAAAGGTCATGGTGGGCGGCGCCCCTGTTACCCAGACGTTCTGCGACCAGATCGGCGCCGATTGCTACACCGCCGACGCCGCCAGTGCCGCCGATGCCGCCGTGGCTTTCTGCCGCGAAACGGCGTAATAGAAAGGAGCGAATACCATTATGCAGCGCGATATGAAAGCCTGGCGTCAGGCTTTGCTTGAAGCTCCTCATAAAAAGCCCATGCCCGTGCTTTCGTTCCCGGCGGTACAGCTGATGGGTATCACGGTCAAAGATCTGATCAGCAGCAGCGACCATCAGGCAAAAGCCATGGCCCTCATTGCCCAGCACACCGATGCGTCGGCCAGCGTCAGCCTGATGGATCTGTCGGTAGAAGCCGAAGCATTTGGCGCCACCATCCGGGTGAGTGATGACGAAGTGCCCACGGTAACAGGCATGCTCGTTCATGATGAAGACGAAGCCGCCGCCCTTGCTGTACCCCAGGTGGGCGCTGCACGCACCGGGCTGTATGTGGAAGCCATCCGCAAAGCCTGCGACCTGATTACCGACCGGCCGGTGCTGGCGGGCATGATCGGCCCGTACTCCCTGGCGGCCCGGCTGCGGGATGTAAGCGAAATTATGATGGACAGCTATGACGACCCCGATATGGTGCACGTACTGCTGCAAAAATCCACCGAATTCCTCATTTCCTATGCCAAAGCGTATAAGGAAGCAGGGGCTAACGGCGTTGTGATTGCCGAACCGGTGGCAGGGCTCCTGTCCCCCGATTTGGCGGCGGAATTCTCGGCCCCGTATGTAAAGAAAATTGTCGATGCCGTGCAGGATGATTCGTTCCTCATCGTCTACCACAACTGCGGCGGCGCGGTGGTCGCACAGCTGCCCTCGATTCTATCCATCGGCGCGTCGGCCTACCATTTTGGCAACGCCATCGATATGCTCGACGTGCTGCAAAAGGTGCCGGATGATACCATTTGCATGGGCAACATCGACCCCGCCGGAGAATTCCGCGGCAGTACGCCGGATTCTATGCGGGAAGCTACCCTCAGCTTGCTGAAAAAATGCAGCGGGTACAAAAACTTCGTACTCTCCTCGGGGTGTGATATCCCGCCGCTTTCCAAATGGGAAAATATTGACGCCTTTTTTGCGGCAGCCCAGGAGTATGCCGCTCAGTAAATGAACTTTAGGAGGGATCATCATGCTTTCTTCATCGGATAAAACCATTTTGCGCGAATTGGCCCGCCAGCAATTGGAGGTGGCCCACAGCGAAAAAAACCAGGCGCGTGTGGCCCTATGGCAGCGCCACAATGCGTTACACGGCGAACGTCCGGTGATTCACCTGGAACTTGACACCTTTGAAGAAGAGGTGATCCCGCCCCGCTTACGGTGCGAAAGTGAGGAAGGAAGGGCTTTAGAAACCGAACTATACCGCCGGTTTTTAAACCTCACCTTATTTGACGACGACTGGGTGGTGCCTGATTTCTTCCCCGTAACGGTGAAAACCTGGTTCCACCCCTTCGGGCACAAAATCACCCGCACGTTTGCTTCCAATCATTCCGTAGGGCATCACTTTAATTACGTCATCAGCGACCTGGAAGACGACTGGGACAAAGTGGGAAAAAGCGACTTTGGCATTGACCATGCCGGTACGAAGCAGGCACTCTCGCTGGCAGAAGATACCTTCGGCGATATTCTGCCCGTGCGTTTAACGGGCAGCGGGCTGTATGTTTGCCTAACGCAGGATATCGTCCATTTAATGGGCATGGAAGTGATGTGCTTTTCCATGTACGATTATCCCGAGCTTTTTTGCCAGATGATGGATAAGCTTGCCAGCGACTACCTGTCGTTTTTTGACCTTTTAAAACAGGAAGGCCTGATGCTGCCCACCACCGGTTTTGAACACCTGGGCCAGGGCAGTCGCTGTTTTACCAGTGAATTGCCCAGCGCCAATATCACTGGCCCGGGGGATCTGTGGGGCTTTATGGATTCCCAGGAAACAGTGAGCATTTCTCCCAAAATGTTTGCCGACTTTATCTTCCCCGCGTATAAAAAGGTGGCCAGTACCTTTGGGCTATTATCGTATGGTTGCTGCGAACCGGTCCACCCGGTGTGGGACTGCATCGGCTCGCTGCCGAATTTGCGCAAAGTGAGCATTTCCCCATGGTGTGACGAAGACTTTATGGCCGAGCGTCTGCGGGGTAGCCACACCATTTACCACCGCAAACCCAGCCCCAATTACTTAGGGGTCAATCCCGAACTGGATGAAGAGGCGTTCCGCGCCCATATCCGCAAAACCTTACAAACAGCCCGGGGCTGCCATGTGGAAATCACACAGCGGGACGTGTACACCATTCACCACAATGAAGACAAGGCCCGCCGGTATGTCGCCATCATCCGCGAAGAGATTGAAAAGAACTGGCAACCGTAACGAAAGAAGGAGGGTTGCAGCATGCAACATGGCAATTTGTCCCCTTTTGAGCCCCTGCGGCTTCAGGTAGAAGAAACCGGCCGGGCGCTATGCGGCACCTGCCACGCCGCACTTATCGATGTTTCGGCTATTTCCTTTGAACCGGCGTTTCGGGACGCCTGTGCTCAGAATGCCTGCGGGAATTACGGCCAGTGCTGGATGTGTCCGCCGGATGTAGGGGATATCCATGTTTTAATCGAAAAAGCCCGTTCCTACCAACAGGCGCTTATCTACCAAACCGTGGGAACGTTAGAAGACAGCTACGATTTTGAAGGCATGATGGAAGCGGCCGCCCGGCACAACACCCTGTGCCAGAACCTGATCCCCGTATTCCGGCAGGCGGGTTTTGCCCGTATGCTGCCCCTGGGGTCCGGCGGATGCCGGTTGTGCGAAACGTGCGCCAAGCGGGAGGGAAAACCCTGCCGCCACCCGGAAGACGCCCTGCCGTCGCTGGAAGCATACGGCGTGAATGTGTCAAAGCTCGCAGCGGCCTGCGGCATGAAGTACAGTAACGGTGCGAACACCGTTACTTACTTTGCCGCCGTGCTGTTCGACCCGCCCACCATCTGACGCGAAAGGGAGTAAGAAAGCCATGCCCACACTCTTTATTAACGGCGTGCCGGTTTCGGTGCCAGCGGGGCTGCGCCTGAGCGATGCACTGCCCTCCAGCCACCAGATTCCCCTGCCCTGTGCCGGGCTGGGACGCTGCGGCAAATGCCGGGTGATCGCCACCGGGGCGCTCAGCCCGGTATCCGAAGCCGAAAAGGCCGCGCTCACAAAAGAGGATCTTGCAAACCATGTGCGTCTTGCCTGCTGCACCTTTTTATTGGGGGATGCCTCTGTCACCACCGAAAAAGCAGCAAACGCCCAAATTCTGCTGGGCACGGAACCTCAAACGGCGACTCCCTCCCGCCTGGCATCCCATGCCGGGTATACCCGGCTGGGGGCTGCCATCGACCTTGGCACCACAACCCTAGCGGCCCGTCTGTACGATGAAACAGGCCGCCTGCTCACCCAGGGAGGCCGCCCCAATCCCCAAAACCGCTTTGGTGCCGACGTCATCGCCCGCATTCAGGCTTCCATCGACGGGGAAGGCCAGGCTCTGGCCCGTAGTGTATCGGACGGCATAACAGAACTCTTATCGTCGTTATGCCAGGAAGCCGGGCGGTGCCTGGAAGAAATTGATGGACTGGTCATTGCGGGGAACACCGCCATGCTGTATTTGCTCACCAACACCCCGCCCCATGCCCTTTCCAAAGCCCCGTTTCAGGCCGACCGCCTATTTGACGAAATCGTGACAGCCGAAAGCCTGTCGTTGCCGGTAGCCCCGGGGGCAAGGGTCTACCTACCCCGGTGTTTATCCGCGTTTGTGGGCGCGGATATTACCGCCGCGCTGCTGTTTGACCAAACCGCCACGGGGAATGAAAGCCGGGCGCTGATGGATATTGGCACCAACGGCGAAATGGCCCTGTGGCACAACGGTACCTTGTACGCGTGTTCCACGGCGGCGGGTCCGGCGTTTGAAGGGGCCGGGCTTTCCATGGGTATGAACGGCGAAACCGGCGCTATTGACCATATGCGAGTGGAAAACGGCCAGCTGTGCGCCCACGTACTGGGAGAAACCACACCCCGAGGCGTGTGCGGCAGCGGTGTCATCGATGCTGTCGCCTGTTTACTAGAAACGGAGCAAATGGACGAAACCGGGCTTTTGGATGACGACCCCACCATGCTTATGCCGCCGGTGAGCCTGTCGCAAAAAGACATCCGTATGGTGCAATTGGCGAAAAGCGCGATTTGTGCCGGATTCCTTACGCTGCTGCAAACCGTGGGATTGCCGCTATCCGGCCTATCGTCCCTATCGGTCGCCGGGGGCTTTGGCAGTTACCTGCATTTGCCCAGCGCCGGGCGCATGGGACTATTACCCGCCGACGTTTTGTCCCGGGTACGGGTGATTGGCAACGCGTCGCTGTACGGCGCTTCGCAACTCTTACTGGACCCCTCGCTGCGGGAAAAAGCCACGGCGGTGGCGAAAAACGCTCAGATTGTCCCGCTGCATGCGAACCCGGTGTTTTCGTCCCTGTATGCCGAAAACATGCTGTTCCCCGAAGAAGACGAATAAAAAAGAATGCCCCGCGCCTTATGAACCGAACCAGATTGTGCAGACAACACAAAGAAGAGCCCTGAATAGGAAAAAA
>CAJKJS010000098.1 GCA_905200265.1 uncultured Oscillospiraceae bacterium | reverse complement strand
GGAATACGTACCAAGAAAGCACCGATAATTCCCTGCAACATGACAAAACGGGTGCTGCCATAGCCGTTAAAGTATCCGATAAAGCAGAATAGGAACGAAACCAGCAGCGTGTCAATGGCATAGGCTTTTAGATATTCGGCAGCGGCCAGGATGACAGGTGTATCGTTCGAGAAGATACGCGCCAGTATATCGCCGTGGAAAAACGATAAGTAGGCCAAAAATAGGCTAATAACAAAAGAAGCCGCCATGCCGCACAAGAGAGAACGGCGGGCCCGGGCATGTTGTCCAGCCCCAACATTCTGCCCCACAAAAGCCGAAAGAGCCTGGGAAAAAGCCGACGGGACCAGCATGATAAAGGCGCACAATTTTTCGGCCACGCCAATCCCGGCCGATACAATCACGCCCAAAGAATTGACAATAGCCAGGATGACCAAAAACGAAATGCTCACCAAAAAATCTTGGAGAGCAATCGGTGCGCCCAAGCGAGCGGTGCGCCCAACCAGGTGTCGGTGAAAGCGAATATCGGACAAAACGAACGAAAAAGGTAATCCGCGCCGGCGGATGATCCATATGCACAAAATCACGCTTACGCTCTGCGCCAGTACAGTCGCCAGGGCTGCCCCGCCGGTGGCCATGCCAAATACGCCCACAAAAAGAAGATCGCCGGCAATATTGAGCACGCAAGCGATCAAAACGGCTAAAAGAGGCGTTTTACTATCGCCTAATCCGCGAAAGATACTGCCTAGCACATTGTAGGCCACAATAAAAATGGTACCTGCCGAACAAATACGCACATACTCGACGGTTTTGTCGAAAGCCTCGGCGGGAGCTTGCATCAAAGAAGCCAGGGGCCCTGCTGTGAGCTCCACTACCACGGTTAGTACCAGGGCAATGATGCCAAACAGGAAAATCCCGCTACCAATAACTTTTCCGGCTTCATCCTGCCGTTTTTGGCCGATTTTTTGGGCTAGCAGAATGGTTGTGCCCATGGAAAGACCAGTGATTACAGTTGTCAGTGTATGCATAACCTGACTGCCTGTAGCAACTGCCGAAACGTCGGCCGAGGAGTTAAACTGCCCTACGATCAGCAAGTCTGCTGCTCCGTACATGGCTTGTAACAGCAGTGCAACCAAAATGGGCAAAGAAAACCGCAGAAGTGGTGAAAGAATTTTACCCTGGGTAAAAGAGTGAACAGTGGCCATAAGAATCCTCCCTCATCGAATTTCCATCAAAAAACCGGATAAAACAGCAGGTCTTTTGGCCCGCCATCTTATCCGGTTCTGCACGTTTTATAAGTGTGCACACCCTCCGATGGTTCTAAGGTGATTGTAGCAGAAAAAAAGGAATTTTGTCAAGAAAAACTCAGATAAACAGACTGTTGTCGGGGAATACAGGGTCACATGTTACGTGAATACCCATTTTGCGCAAAGTACCTTCGTCTCCGGAATATAGAATCTGGGTAGAATGCAAATCGCACCCCCGCAATTTGGGCAGTTGTTCCACGGCAAGGGCTGCGTTTTCGTCGGAAGCCGCACTAATATACAACGCTGCCAATACATCGTCTACTTTCAAAACACTGCTCAGACTGCCCAGTAGGTTGATTTTCAATTTGAGCACCGGTTCCAGTACATCCGGGCTAATCAGCAAGACCGATTTCGGGATATTGGCCATCACTTTAATGCTGTTGAGCAAGGCGCCGCTGCACGCACTCATCAAGTGAGTGGCTTTGCCGGTGATCACCCGTCCATCGGGCAATTCCACGGCAGCAGCAGGAGCTCCGGTGGCTTCCCGTTTGCGGCGGGCCGGCAGCACACTGGGCCGATCCTCCGTTTTCAGCGACAGCTGCTGCATGATCAGCTCCAGCTTATCGATGGTTTCCTGCTTTTCTTTGCCCTGACGCAAATCGCAAAGCCCATGGCAATAGCGGCGAATAATTTCCTGACAACTGGCCTGGCGGCACACTTCATCGTCAATAATGGCATAGCCTGCCATATTGACGCCCATGTCTGTCGGGCTGCAATAGAATTTGTCGTTACCGGTAATGCGGGTCAAAATGGTGCGTACGATAGGGAAGGCTTCTACGTCACGGTTATAGTTAACAGCCGTTTTGCCGTAAGCTTCCAGGTGGAACGGGTCGATCATGTTGACATCCTGCAAGTCGGCTGTGGCGGCTTCGTATGCCAGGTTAACCGGGTGCTTTAGCGGTACATTCCAAATGGGGAAGGTTTCGTACTTCCCGTATCCGGCACGTACGCCCCGGCGGTATTCGTGGTATACTTGCGACAGGCAAGTAGCCAACTTGCCGCTGCCAGGTCCCGGTGCCGTAACGACTACCAGCGGTTTAGTCGTTTCAATATACGGGTTGGAGCCGTACCCGCGATCACTGACAATATAATCCACATTGGCAGGATAGCCGGCGATGGGACGATGGATGTAATGCCGGATTCCCAAGGCTTGCAGCCGCTGTACAAAAGAATCAGCGGCGGCCTGGCCGGTATACTGGGTGATAACCACGCTGTTTACATCAAGATCCATGGAGCGGATCATATCGATTTGCCGCAGCAAGTCCATGTCGTAGCTGATTCCCAAATCGGCACGAATTTTGGTCTTTTCAATACTGCCGGCACTAATGCAGAAAACAATTTCCATCTGTTCCCGCAACTGGCGCAACAAACGGATTTTTGCGTCCGGTTGAAAACCGGGCAACACCCGGGACGCATGGTAGTCGTCGAAGAGTTTGCCTCCAAATTCCAGATACAGTTTGCCGTCAAACTGTGAAATGCGCTCCAAAATATGAGCTTTCTGTTTTTTCATGTACAGGTCATTGTCAAAACCGATTTTCATTGTTTTAAACCGCGCCTTTCTGTATGGAGTCATCCTATTTGGATGGAAAACACTTCTTTCTACTCTACCATAAACCGACAAAACCCGCAATAGTTCCAGAAAAAGTTTTTGCGAAAGATATGTGGGTTTGCTTTTTGCTGGGGGGCGTGTTACACTGAAACCAAGCGGCGTGTATGCCGTGTGAAAGGAGACGTGTGGTCATGAAGAAAAACAGTATTTTTTATGGAACCGGTGCGGCGGAAGGAATTCCCGATCCGTTTTGCCGGTGTCCGGTTTGCGAAAATGCCCGGAAAGTTGGTGGTAAGGAAATCCGTCATCGGACCATGTTCCGAGTAAACGAAGAATTGTGTATCGATCTGGGAGCGGATGCAGCAGCCCAGGCGACAGTTTTAGGGGATTTTACCGGGCTGCACCACGTATTATATACACATACCCATGAAGATCACTTTTGTCCCATGATGTTACAGATGCGGGGCATGGCTACTCATCGGGATGCAGAACCGCTACATCTCTACCTGACGGACAAAGCTTTTGATATCGTTCCGTATTTGCGGGAAGATACCCCTGTTATTAAAGGCAATGTGCCCAAGCTGGAAAAGGATGGCGTGATTCAATTCCACCAGCTTCAATTTGGGGAAGAAACCGAAATAGCCGGTTTCCGGGTTTTGCCTCTGCGTGGGAATCATATGGGCAGTATGGGGGAAAATAGTGCAAACTACCTTTTGACCAGTGCGAAAGGAAAAACGCTGTATTATGGGCTGGATACCGGCTGGTATTTGCCCGATACCTTCCAGGCGCTGGCGGGGCGGCATATCGATATCTTTGTTACCGAATGCACATTTGGCCTGACGCCGAATATGGACCGCCATCCGGGGGGACACTTGCATGCCTTTGCGCTGTTGGAACTACTCGATGTGCTTCGAAAGCAGGGGACAGTTGATGAAAACACCCAGGTTTTTGCGACTCATATCAATCACTGGACATCGAATCACCAGCAATTAGCGGAGTACTTTGAAAAACAAGATCTGTTCTGTCCGCTTACGGTAGCGTGGGACGGTATGCAAATACCTTCCATGGAATAAAAACAGATTAGGATTCAAAATCTTCCAGAATATGCAGCAATTCCGCTCGGGAAGACGCCTCGATTCCTTTTTGCAGCAACAGCCTGTCCGCTTCAGGTAAATCGGCCGAAGAAACCGCCAAAATGAGGAATGGTTCCGTGTCGCCAGGGTAAAAAGCCGCTACCTTACCTCCGTACAGCGATACGATGGCGAAAGTGGCCTCTCCGGCGGTGGAGAGCTGGGCATTCGCCTCTTCAGCTTGACTTGAAAGGAAAGATGAGGTAATATTTGACTGAGTATGAAGTTCTTCCGGTTGGACGCGTACGCGACTGGCGGCAATCAGGGCAGCAACGGCGGCTCCCAGGCATAGCAGGCAGAAAATCAGGGAAAGAACTTCTTTTCTTTTCAGGTTTTTCATAAAATTCCCTCCTTTTGGGTAGTATGAACACTGAGGAAAAGAAATATGCGCTTTTTTCTGGATGCAGCTGGAAGGCGCAGAAAACGGATGGATGTTTATAAGGAAAGAGGTGTGAATGCCGATTGAAACGAACGGATATCAATCGCTTTAATACCACCACACAGCCGGTTACGGCGGAACATGAAAAAGCCGTGTGTGCCGGTGGGGCCATCAAATCAGTGCTGCGTATGTTGGGCCGTATGCTGTGGACATTTGTGCTGGTTATGATGATCGGGGGCACCATTACCCTGATTTCCGTGATCGCGTTTTTGTTCCAGCTGAAAAGTCAGACAACGACTGTCAAGCTGGAATCGTACGCGCTGGATTACAGCAGCATGGTGTATACGGAAAACGAAGAAGGCGAAACCGTCAAGTACCTGACTTTGTACAGTACGGAAGACCGTGTGTGGAAGGATTGGGACGAAATTCCGCAATACATGAAGGATGCCATGGTCGCTATTGAGGACAAGCGGTTTTACGACCATGACGGCGTGGACTGGTACACCACCTTTGGGGCCGTGCTGAAGCTTTTCACAGGCCAGTCCGGTGGCGGTGGTTCTACCATTACCCAGCAGCTGGTGAAAAACATAACCGGCAAAAATGAAGTGAGTTTGCTGCGAAAAGCGAAAGAAATCTTTTCTGCCCTGCAGTTGGAAGAAAATTACACCAAAGAAGAGATTTTGGAAGCATACCTCAATGTGGTAAACTTTGGGGGAAACTGTAGTGGTGTGGAAGCTGCTGCGCAATTGTATTTTGGCAAATCCATTACGGAATGTGATTTGGCAGAGTGTGCCTGTATTGCAGGCATCACCCAGAACCCGTATAAATACAATCCTCTCTATTTCCCGGATCAGAACAAAGAGCGGCAGCAAATTGTTCTGCAGGAAATGTATGATCAAGGGAAAGTAACCCGCTCGGAATATGAAGAGGCCATGGCCAAATCGGAAAACATGACCTTTGTTGGATATGCCGGGCAGGACGACGACGACGATGAAACGTTGTCGGCTACCGATACCTGGGACTGGTATACGGAAGCCATGTTCAAAGACGTGGTGCGCGATTTACAGGAAGCCTACGATATTACCGAAGAAAAGGCGATTGAAATGATCTACCACGAAGGGTTGAGCATTTACAGCGCCATGGATATGCAGGATCAGAAAATCGCGGAAGAGGTTTTTGCGGATGAAAGCCTGTATGATACCGATGCCGGGGTACAAACGGGCTTTTATATGATGGACTATACCGGCCGCACGCTTTGTATTATCGGTGCCCGTGGGGAAAAAACGGGCAACCGGCTTTGGAGCTACGCCACCGATTCCAAGCGGCAACCCGGTTCTACGATTAAGCCTGTTGGTGTTTACGCCACTGCTTTGGAGCAGGGTGTGATCAATTATTCCACAATCCTAAAGGATGAACCGCTGGAAAATTATTTCCCCGATGGCTCGGCTGGTCCCAGTAACGCCGGGCGCCCCTATGAAGGGGAAATGACGGTGGCTAAAGCGATCCGCGTTTCGCAGAACGCACCGGCTGTACAGCTGGCGAATCAGATTGGGCCAACCAGTATTTATACTTTCCCGCCCCAAACGCCCCACCCCACCCCCACCAGCGCACACCACCCCACCCCGGCC
>CAJKJS010000097.1 GCA_905200265.1 uncultured Oscillospiraceae bacterium | reverse complement strand
TACCTTTTCGGGCTGGGTTTATCGAGCATGCCGCAGAATCAGCTGATATAGTTTTTGAAACGGAATCTTTTGCTCCCCTTCTCCGGGAAAAACCAGATCGCACTGGTTCTTTTGAGGGCGGACGTACGTTTCAAACATGGGCTGTACGGTTTCGTGATACTGCCGCTGTACACTTTCTTCGGTACGTCCGCGCTGCTGCACATCGCGCCTGAGCCGCCGTTGCAGTCGCACACTGTCGGATGCTTCCACAAATACCCGGTAGTCAAAGGCGTTTTTTAGTTCCGGATAGGAAAACAATAATGTACCTTCGGCGATGATGACCGGGGCGGGGAAAACCGTACTGGTTTCCTTTTTTCGGTCGTGCAGGGTAAAATCGTATAACGGCGTCTGTACCGCCTGTCCTTGCCGCAACTGTGCAAGATGCTGGGCAAATAGTGCGCTATCGAGGGCATCTGGGTGATCAAAGTTCACCCGGGCCCGCTCTTCGAGCGATAAATGGCTCAGACTTTTATAGTAATCATCCAGTCGCAAAATGGCCACTTGCCCTGGAAACGCCTGCTGCAAGCGGTTAGTCAGTGTACTTTTTCCGCTGCCAGACCCGCCTGCAATCCCGATAACAAATCCGGCCAAGTTCTCTCCCCTTTCCTTAATCATCCAACTGCCAGTGAATCTGGCTGCCGGACACATCCTGTTTTGTGACCAGGATTTTTTTGCCAATGCGGTCGCTCAGTTCCCGCACATGGGAAATAATCCCCACCTGCCGGTGTGCTCCTGCTAATCCACTGAGTAAATCCATGGCCATATCCAGCGAATCGGGGTCCAAAGAACCGAATCCTTCGTCCACAAACATGGTGTCCAGCTGTACACCGCCAGCCTGATTTTGTACAACGTCCGATAGTCCCAGTGCCAGGGACAGCGAAGCTTTGAACGATTCCCCACCGGACAGTGTTGCAACTTCCCGCTGGGTGCCGTTCCAGTGATCCAATACATTGAGTTCAAGCCCCCGGTCAGAACTACTTTCGCTTTGACGGCGCATCAGTTCATACTGGCCCCGGGTCATATCCCGCAAGTGAAGATTTGCGCAGTGCAGAATTTCGTCAAAATAGTGCATCTGTACGTACGCTTCAAAGGTCACTTTGGCTTTGCCGGTCACGCTGCCGCAGGCCGTGTCGGCCAGTTCCTGCAAAAACCGGACCTTTTCTTCCGCCTGCTGCAACTGTTCGGCTTGCGCCTGAATATTTTCCTGCAGCATATGGTTATGCTGCCGCCGGGCGTGCAGGGCTTCTTTTTCTTTCCGTAGCGCCGCAAGAGCATTCTTTTGCTTTTGCTCCTGTTCGAGTAACACTTGCGGGTCCATTATAGGTTCCTGTTCCAACTGGGCCGCCAGTTCTTTTACGGCGCCCGCCTGCCGCAGGGTTTCGGTGCGGGCTTTTTCAGCCGCTTCCCGGGCGTCTTTTAGGGCTTGTTCCGAAGCCGATAACTCTTCTTGCAGCGTTTGTCTTAGGGTTTCGGCCTGTTTTTGATCTTTGCAAGATAGGGTGCGGCTGCGCTCTTTGTATTCTTCACGCAAGCGTTCGAGCCTCTCCTTTAAAGTGGCCGCTTTTTGCGCCCAGTCGGATGCTTCCCGCTGGGCCTTTTGTAGCTCCTCGTCCCGCTCTTTCGTGGAAGCGAGCAATTTGCTTTCTTCCTGCCGGTCGTTTTCGGCCTTTTCCCGTTGTTTTTGTAGGGAAAGGCGCCGGGCTTCCTGTTCGTCCCGGGCGTTTTGCAGCTTTTCAAACCAGTCCTGCGGTACGGGTTCGCCGAAAAAGCGGCCTAGCTCCTGTAAGAGCTGGTTTTGGGCAGTTTCGTCCCGTTCTTTTGATGCAGCTGTTTGCCGGTCCAGTTCCTTTTCTCGTTCCTGCCCGGCTAAAATCGTGCGCTGTTCTTCAAGCGCCTGCTTTTTCGCCTGTTCTGCCTGTTCAGCTGTAGGAAACAGCAGCTGCGCTTTTTGCTGTTGCAGGGTATCCTGGCGGGCTTTTAGCCGGACACTCGCTTCCCGATAAGCGGATTCCCGTTTTTGCAGATTTTGTTCCTGTTCATTCAGAGTATTCTGCCGTTTTTGCAAGTCTTCTTCCCACGTTTTCTTGTTGTCGGCATCCTGCTTCCGGGCTTTGCTGGTTTCTTCTAGGTTCCTCTTTTGTTCCTGCAGCCAGTGGAGCCGCTCCGGTACTTTCTGAACCCATTCCTCTTCGGCTCCCTGGGGGAAGGCTTCATTTATTGCCTGCTGCCGCTGTTCTTCACAGGCTCCATACTGTTCCTGTGCATGGCGGGCGGCGGTGGATGCAGCGGCTGACTCTTTTTCGGCTTTATCCCGCTTATGGCGGGTTTCGTCCCACTGGGCCTGAGTGGGAGCCTGTTGCGGCCTGGTCGCTGGCGTCGGGTGGTGGATCGAACCGCACACCGGGCAGGGTTCCTTTTCCCGCAGTGTTTCGGCCAAAATCCCCGCTTGGGAGGCCAAAAACAGCCGGTTGCAGCGGGTAAATTCCTCTTCCCATTTTTGTGCTTTTAAAAGGGCTTCCTGTGCTGTTTTTACTGCTGTTTCCCGGTTTTCCCAGGCCTTTTCCCATTCCTGTTGGGCCTTTACGACATTTTTCAGCCGGGTGTGCTCTTGTTCGATTTGCTGTTTTTCCTGTTCCAGGCGCAAAAGGTCTGCTTGAGGGTCATGTAGCTTCTTTATTTTTTCATCCAATTCCCGTAGGGCACGATCGGCGTTTTCATAGTCCGCTTTCTGCTGCTCCACAGCTTTTTCTTCCTTTTCTAGGCGTGTTTTTTCCTCACTTACGGCCGCTTCTTCTTCGTTTACTTTGGCGTACTGCGGCCATTCCTGGGCAAGCCTTGCGAGCAGCCCCACCAATTCGTCACCCCGCAGGGCCTGTTTGGCATTTTCGTTTTTCTGCTTTTCCAGCGCTTCCCGGTCGAACTGATAGGTTTTGGCGGCCTCTCGATGTGTGGATTCCTGACGAAACAGAGTTTCGATCCGTTCCCGCTGCTGGGCGACGGCTTCTTCTTCCTTTTCCAAGCGGCTGACTTCCGCCTGAGGATTGCCTAAGTCGAGAAGACGCTTTTTCTCTTCTTCCTGCTTTTTTTGCAGCTCATCCCGTTTTTGTTCCCAATTTTTTTGGGTTTGATCGGCCGACTGCCAACCGGCGGCGGCTTTTTCGCCTTCCTTTCGCCGTTCTTCCAGTTCCCTGTAACGGGGTTCCTCCTGTTTCAGCACCCCCAATTTTTCCTGGATGACCCGGCGTCTCGGTTCTTTTTCATTTTCTTCCTGCAGGCTGGCTTCGGCTTGCTGCTCCAATTCTTTGGCATTTTGTAAGGCTTTCCGCATATCCGCTAGCCGTTTTTCATCTTCCTGATGCTTTTGGGCCTTTTTCCGGTGTTGTTCGGGCTGGCGGCTCTCTTCGTCCAGGCGTTTTTCTTCCTGCTGCTTGTTTTCTTCTTCCTCCCCATCCTGCTGCACACTATTTTGCAGGAGCTGTTTTAGTTCATCGAGCCGGTTTTCGCTGCCGCTATACAAACTTTGGGCCATCGCGAGCAGCTGTTCCTTTTCCTCATCTTTTCGCGGCTGCACTGTTTCGGCGTACTGTCCCAAACTGTGCAAGCCCCGACGGTAGGCGTCTTTTTGCTCCCCGGCCTCCCGGCGCAGGCGGTCCTGCACCCGGTTATAGAGAGTCGTTCCGAAGATTTTCTGCAAAATGGCGATCCGGTCGTTGGTTTTGGCCAGTAAGAGTTTTCGAAACTGACCCTGCGCAATCATGGCGATTTGCATGAACTGTTCCTGATCCAGCCCCACAATCTCGGTAATACGGGCCGTAGCTTCTTTCAGATTGGTCACGGGGGGCTGCCCATCGGAAAACGTCAACTGCACCGAAGCGCCCTGGTGGATGATCCCTTCCCCGCGTTTTTTAGGACGGTCATAATCCGGGGAACGGCGGATGGTATAGGTTTTTTCTTTGCACAAAAACTTTAGTTCCACAAAGGTTTCCGCATCGGGTTTTGCATACAAACTGCGCAGCGTGCTGCCTTTTCGCTCGCTGCCCGTTTCTCCATACAGGGCATACACAATGGCATCGAAAAGCATGGTTTTGCCCGCACCGGTATCCCCGGTAATCAGATATAACCCTTCTTCCCCCAATTTCCAAAACGGGATATCACACCGGCCCGCATAAGGGCCAAAGGCCGAAAGGGTTAAGGAAAGCGGTCTCATGTTTTTTCTCCCTCCTTTAGCTCGCGCAGTAAAGCATCCATGTATACCTGCTGGCTTTCACTCATGGCCCGGCCATTTTGCTGGTAAAACAGCTCCCCAAACAGTTCCAGTTCACTTTTCTCCCTTTCGCTGGTCACATGGGAAAAATCGGCCTGGGCCCGGGTGCGGGTATTATCATATTCCAAAATCATGATATGGGCATACTTTTCCCGCAGCCGGTTATATGCATTGGGGATTTCTGTTTCATCGGTCAAAGTCAGCTGTACATAATCATCACTAGCCTGTTCCATGAGTTCGGCAAAGGAACCCCTAAGGCGGCGCATGTCGTACCGTGGATGCAGGGGTACGGTTCGAATTTGGATATGGCCTTTTTCCTCCAGCGTAACCATCGTTACACTCTTTTGCGCATGGACTTCGGAAAACGAGTATTTCAGCGGCGTACCGCAATAACGCACGGTTTCCCGCCCCACTTTCTGCGGGTTATGCAGGTGACCCAGTGCCACATAATCAAAAGGCTGAAACAGTTCGGTTTCCACCGCTTCCAAGCCGCCGATGTGCTTTTCTTCCGAATCACAGGAAGAAGCACCCGATACAAACTGATGGCATAAAAGCACCTGCCGAACGCCCGGTTCTGCCGCTGGACAGTGGGAAAGTGCTACCCGTACAGCATCACTGGTGCTTTCCACCGTTTCGTCCGGCCAGGCCGCCCGTACGACTGCGGGACGCAAAAAAGGCAAAAGCGTGAACGTAACCGGGCCAAACTGGTCTTGCAGCGTGATTTGCTGCAACGTGCCCGTATACACCGGGGCCATATACACCCGGCTTTTTTCCATCAGCCGGGCCCCGACCGTCAACCGCTCGGCGGAATCATGGTTCCCGCTGATGAGCAGCACCGTGCGCCCGTCCCCGGCCAGTTCCGTCAAAAACCAGTCAAACAGCGCCATGGCTTCCGCCGACGGAGTCGTTTTATCATAAATATCCCCACACAACAGCACCGCTTCGGGCGCTTCATCCTGGATGATAGTTAGAATTTGTGTAAAAATAGCCTTCTGGTCCTCCAGCATGGCGTATCCATTGACGTTTTTTCCGATGTGAAGATCGGACAGATGAATGAGTTTCATGTCCTTCCCCCTTCATAAAGTTGATTTTATTATAAAAGGAAAGCGGTTTTCCGTCAATTGCTCCCAAAAGGGTGCTCTTTGTACGGAAAACCGGCTCTTTTTATTTCGATTCCATTTTCACGATCAGCCCGTCCTGCTCCCAAAAATCTTCGTCTTCACTCACGGTATACTCATCGGGTGTGCAGCCTTTCGGCAAAATAAGGGTCAGTGGCTCGTCTTCGTCTGTTTCCAGGTACCATTCACACTGGGTGTAATCCTTCACGCCCCGGCTCAGGCGCAGCCACATAATAAATTCGCACCCCGCAAAGGCCATATCTCCTATATACATAAGAGAATCGGGCAGTGAAAGCTTTTCAAGACCTGTGCTTTCAAATGCCGCAATGCCAATCTGCTGCAATCCTTCCGGTAAAATCATCTCTTTTAAATTCTCACAACCGGAGAATGCTTTTTCATGGATGACCCGCACACTGCCCGGCAACACAATCCGCCGGATTTGCTCAAGATTGGCAAACGCAAAAGCACCGATTTCGGTTATTCCTTCAGGTACTGTGATTTCCTTTGGAGTTTGATCATCCCGCACACCCAGTACTACATTATTTTTGATAACATAAGACAGCGCTTTTACGGTTTTC
>CAJKJS010000096.1 GCA_905200265.1 uncultured Oscillospiraceae bacterium | reverse complement strand
TGTTGCGATGATCCGCGCCTTTTGGAGTATGGATATCAAATGGAAGGAAAATAGCCTGTGTCAGGTCGTGGAACGGGAGGATTGGGAAAGCGCCCGTGCTTGGCTGCAAGAGATTGACAGACGGCTGCGGGAACGTCCTGCTTGGCCCATAGAAGAATGAGGAAACGGATATGCTAAAAATGGTGACAGAAGCGGGTGCCAAAACAGTGGAGAGGCTGTTTGCTCTTTATGAGGAATCCATGCAGGATTTGCGGCCGAATTTTGAAACGGATGAAGCCATGAAAACCGCATACACGGAGTTTTTGGCGGATTTTTTAACGCATGAAGGGCAGCTGGTGCTCGTAGAAGAACAGGAAGGCGCGTGGGTAAGCGGCCTGAGAGCCATTGAAATGGAAAAAGGCCACTGGTTTTTAGAAGCCGTGGAAACCCGGCCCGCCTGCCGGCAAAAGGGATACGGCAAAATCCTGCTGCATCACACCCTAGCCTTTTTACAGGAAAAAGGGATGACCCAGGTGACCTGCACGATCCACCGGAACAATATGCCATCTATCCGGCTGCACACATCCTGCGGTTTTTGCGAAACCAAAGAGCCGCCGGTGAACTGCTGGGGCGAAGAGGAGCCGTCGTGCCGGTTATACCGGTTTGTGCCGCTCGATCATCAGAAAACGGCCGCCTATTGAGAAAGCCCTGTAAAAAAGAGGAAAGGAGAAAGCACCATGGCCTATAAAATCGCTGTATGTGAAGATTGCGAAACCGATCGGGCGTATTTGGGCACACTCATTCGGGAGTGGGCTGCCAAAACCGGCCGGGCCGTGCAGGTGTCGTTTTTTCCTTCTGCCGAAAGTTTTCTGTTCCAATATGCCGACGAAAAAGATTTTGCTATGCTGATTCTCGATATTGAAATGGGGGATATGGACGGGGTAACCATGGCCCGGCGTATTCGCAAGGAAAATGATACGGTGCAGATCATTTTTGTCACCGGGTATACCGATTACATTGCTGAAGGGTACGAAGTAGCCGCACTGCATTATTTAGTGAAACCGGTGAACCCCGTCAAATTTGAAGACGTGCTGGAGCGGGCCGTGCGAAATTTACAAAAAAATGAACAGGTGCTGTTCTTAGAAGCCGGAGGCGAAATGGTGCGAGTGCCCGTCCGACAGATTCGCTATATCGAAGTGCGGGGCAATTATGTAACCGTGCATGCAAAGGAATCCTACACCGTCAAAAAGACGTTGCGGGATATGGAACAAAAACTCGATGAACGATTTTTCCGGTTGGGTCGTTCGGTGATTGTGAATCTGTATGCGATCAGCCGCATAGCAAAAACCGACGTGATACTTACCGATCAAACCCGGCTTCCCTTACCCCGAGGCCTATATGAAAAGCTGAACCGCGCCGTGATCGAAATGGAGTGAACAAAAATGGGGGCCTTTCGGAAAAAAATTGACCGGCAAGTGGCCGAATACCAGCGGGAGCTACTGGACACCCATTACCGGGAAGTGGAAAATATGTACCGGCAAATGCGTGGGTGGCGGCACGATTACCGCAACCATATCCAAATGATGAAAGTACTGGCGGCAAACGGCGACCTTGAGGCGTTGCAAGCATACCTGGATGAACTGGATACCGACCTGCGTACCGTCGATACGGTGATAAAAACAGGAAATGCCATGGCCGATGCAATTTTAAACAGTAAAATATCGCTCGCCAAGGCCCAACATATTCCGGTGCAAATCGATGCCCATATTCCCGTTCAGCTGCGTATGTCGGAACTGGATTTGTGCGTAATCTTGGGCAATCTGTTTGATAACGCCATGGAAGCCAGCCTGGCCTTGCCGGAAGACAAGCGGATGATCCGGGTATACATGGACATGAAAGGAACACAGCTATATGTGTCGTTTACCAATCTGACGGCCACAGGAAAAATGCCCAAAGTGGGCAAACGGTTCCTATCCCACAAAGGGGAAGGGCACGGGCTGGGCCTTTTGCGTATAGACAGCATTGTGGAAAAGCTGGAAGGGTATATTAGCCGCAATAGTGAAGAGGGCGCATTTACCACTGAGATTTTGTTGCCCCAGGAGTAAGATGTATTTCGTCCCCCAAAAGAAGCGATTCGTCCCCCGGTTTGTAACCGGGGTTCTTTTTTGTGGTAGGCTAGGAGCATAAAAGGAGGCTTACATCATGAAAAAAAGCGAAAAACCTCGCTATAATCTGTGGCAGAACACTGGGTTTATGCTTCGGCAAGCCTACAAGAGCTATAAAAGCGTGCCGGTTGTGTGCGTGCTGCTGGCTGCTGCATCGGCGGGGACGACGGTGATTGAAATGCTGATTGCACCGGCTATTTTGGAAAAAGTAGAAACCAGGGCCCCGTTATCCCAGCTGCTTACGACCATTCTTTTCTTTAGTTTGAGTTTACTCCTATGCAGCGGACTGAAAACGTATATCGACCAAAATACGCTGTTTGGCCGTTTGGGGGTGCGGATGGGATTACTAAAACAGATCGGGGATAAAAACGCCGGCACATCTTATTGCAATACGCTTCAAACCGGGTTTATTCAGTTAGAAAACAAAAGCTCTGAAATCTGTTGCGACAACGCCCATCCCGCGGAACATATCTGGACGACCTGGACAGACACGCTAACGAATATTTTTGGCTTTGTCGTTTACCTGCTGCTTTTATCGGGGCTGGAAATCTGGCTCATGGTCGTGATTGTAGGTACTACGCTGGCGGGATACCTGCTGCAAAAGCGATTGGGCCAATGGGGATACCAACATCGGGAGGAAGAAGCCGCGTATGGAGAAAAAATGTCGTACATTCGCTCGATTGCTACCGACCGGACCTATGCCAAAGATATTCGCCTGTTTGGGCTACAAGGGTGGCTGCAAGATGTGTGGCAAAGCACCCTACGGTTGTATGAGGGTTTCCTGAAGAAGCGGGAAAGCCGTTACCTACTAGCGTCGGGGGGCGAACTCGTGCTTACATTGCTGCGCAATGGCGTCGCCTATGCGTACCTGCTGCACCTGGTGCTCACACAGGGACTACTGGCTTCCCAATTTTTGCTGTATTTTTCCGTAGCCAGCGGGTTTAGCCAGTGGGTGACCGGTATTTTGGAACAATTTACGCTTTTGCACCGGGAAAGCCTGGATCTTTCCACTATGAGGGAAT
The DNA here is from genome assembly GCA_905200265.1 of uncultured Oscillospiraceae bacterium. Taxonomy (GTDB): domain Bacteria; phylum Bacillota; class Clostridia; order Oscillospirales; family Acutalibacteraceae; genus Heritagella. The sequence goes on along the minus strand of CAJKJS010000096.1, from coordinate 2,866 downwards.
TTTTGGAATGGCCGGAGCCTTTCCAATTTGCATCGGGCAAACCGGTTCCGCCCCCCAGTAAAAATGGGTATGAAATTCGCCTTTCCCATGTGAGCTTTCGGTATCCGGAAGCGAAAAAGGATACCATTCACGATGTCAATCTGACCCTTCATCCCGGAGAAAAACTGGCGATGGTGGGATTAAATGGGGCAGGTAAAACCACCCTGGTCAAATTGATCTGCGGCTTTTTGGACCCTACAAAAGGACAGGTGCTGCTAAACGGCCAGGATATAAGGCAATTTGACCGCCGCGCCTACTATGCACTGTTTTCGGCGGTATTCCAGGACTATTCGGTGCTGGAAGCCAGTGTGGCCGTCAATGTAGCCCAGCAGGTGGATAATATTGACGAAGAAAAAGTGTGGCGGTGCCTGTCCCAGGCAGGGCTTGCCGAAAAGATAAAGTCGCTGCCAAACGGGCTTGCTACCTGTATTGGCCGGGAAGTTTTTGAAGACGGTGTGGATTTGTCCGGTGGGCAGATGCAGCTCCTGATGCTAGCGAGGGCTTTGTATAAAGACGGGGCCATTTTGGCGCTGGATGAACCCACGGCGGCGCTCGATCCCATCGCGGAAAACGATCTGTATGTCAAATACCATACCATGACCAAAGGGAAAACATCGCTGTTTATTTCTCACCGGCTAGCCTCCACCCGGTTTTGTGACCGCATTTTGTTTTTGGAAGACGGACGCATTGCCGAAGAAGGCACACACGATAGCCTGATGGCGCAAAACGGGCGATATGCGGCGTTGTTCGAGGTGCAAAGCCACTACTACCGGGAAGGAGGGGACGAAAATGGAAACGAACAATAAAGTGCCGATGAGAAAAAGCCTGCATATGCTCATACGGGCCTGGAAAATTTGGGGCGTCTTGTGCCCCGGAGTATTTGTGTCGCAATTTTTTCGTGCGGTGGTCAAAGCAGCCAGCCCCTATGTGACCATTTGGCTGTCGGCCCAGCTAATCAATGAACTAGCCGGGCGGCGGTCGCCGGATGCCCTGTTTTTCTGGGTGTGCCTTATTTTGGGAACGCAGGCACTTTTGCAACTAACAGAAGCGCTGCTAACCCGCTGGGTCAATTACCAAAACGACCGGGCCAAACGGGTGGATGACCGCATTTACATGGACAAAATGCTGGAACTCGACTATCCCCAGCTGGATCGGGCGTATGTGCACGACTTATATTCCCAAATGTGTCAAAATGAAAACTGGTCAGGGTGGGGCCTTGCCCGTACCCGGGAGCATTTTGAACCTACCGTGACGGCCATTTTACAGATTGTGGGGGGCATAGGTCTTTCGGTTAGCTTATTTACTTCCAAAGTGCCGGAAGGGAATCCGATGGCGTTTCTCAATCATCCCATGTATGCCGGGTGGATTTTGCTATTATTATTGGTGGTGGCTGTACTAGCGTCGGTATGCCGGTACCGGGGGAACCAGTACTGGCCCCGCTATGCCGAGGAAGCGCGGCTTGGTAACCGGCTCTTTTCGTTTTACGGATTTATGGCACGGGAACGCAACCGGGCTCTGGATTTGCGCATGTATAGCCAGCAGGAAAATGTGTGCCGGGTGTATATGGAGCGGGAAAAAATCTTTTGCCCCGGTTCTCAGATTGCGAAATGGGCCAGAGGCCCCATCGGGTTATGGATGGCGCTGGCTTCCTGCTTAACCGTGGTGCTCACAGCAGTTAGCTATCTGTTTGTGTGTTTAAAAGCCTGGGGCGGCGCCTTCGGTGTGGGCTCGGTTACCCAGTATATTGGGGCGATTACCCAGCTTTTTCTGGGTGTAGCCGGACTATTAGGGCAGATGGGCCTGATCCTCTTTAACGGGAGCTTCTTACAGGACAGCTTCGCGTTTTTGGATGTGCCCAATACGCTGTACCGGGGCAGTCTGACCACCGAAAAACGGTCCGACCGGCAGTATGAAGTGGAACTGCGGCATGTGTCGTTCCAGTATCCGGATAGAGAGGAATGGGTCCTGCGGGATGTAAACTTAAAATTCCGGGTGGGCAGCCGTCTGGCGGTAGTGGGCCGAAACGGTAGTGGCAAAACAACATTTATTAAACTCCTTTGCCGGCTCTATGACCCCACCGAGGGCCAGATTTTGTTAAATGGTATTGATATTCGCAAATACCGGTACGAAGATTATACGGCGCTGTTTTCCGTGGTGTTTCAGGATTTTAAACTATTGGCGCTGCCTTTGGGGGAAAACGTAGCGGGAAGTGCCGTATACGACCGGCAAAAGGTGCACGAGTGCTTGCAAAAAGCCGGACTCGATGAAAATCGGTTTATGAAAGGACTGGACACGCACCTATATAAAAACCTCGATAAAGAAGGGGTCGATGTCTCCGGCGGGGAAGCTCAGAAGATTGCGATTGCCCGGGCTCTGTATAAAGACGCGCCTTTTATCATTCTGGATGAACCCACGGCGGCGCTGGACCCCATCGCCGAAGCCGATATTTACAGCCATTTTGACGAAATTGCCGGGGACCGCACGGCGGTGTATATCAGCCACCGGTTGTCTTCCTGCCAATTCTGTGATGAGATTGTGGTGTTCGATGAGGGGGCCGTGGTGCAACAGGGAACCCACCAGCGGCTATTGGAAGAAAAAGAGGGGCTTTATGCCACCCTGTGGAATGCCCAGGCCCAATATTATGCCCAGAAAAATACGGCGAAACATGGGTGTGAATCCTGACCGGTTCCTGTCATCATGATTTCGAATAAAAAATACTTTGCCATGACGGCAGCCGTTGCAGATGAATAAAAAACCGGCTCTGGTTTTCCAGATGCACTTGTCAAGCGAAAGTAGACACAGAAAAACAGTTTAGGGGAAGCCCCGT
>CAJKJS010000095.1 GCA_905200265.1 uncultured Oscillospiraceae bacterium | reverse complement strand
CACGATGGCCTTATTATAGCGCAATCCTTACGCTTCCGCAAGGAAAGAAACAAGGAAAATCCGGGGAATTTGCGCCGTGACAAGAACAAAACAAAGCCGCAGAAGAAAATTCTGCGGCTTTGCTTTTACAAGCAGGAAAAATCAGAAATCGATCTCAAGATCGTAGTAGCAGGCCTTGAGCAGTTTTTCCATATCTTCCTGGGAAGGCTGACGGGGGTTGGAGCCCGTGCAGGCATCGCCGATAGCATTGGCGGCTACATCCGGCAGTTTGTCCAGGAATTCTTTTTCGTCGATGATGCTGGTTTCCGCTTTCACGCCGCCGGGACCATAGTTCTTAATGGCCTGCGGGATGTTCAGTTCGTCGTTCATCTTGCGCAGTTCGGCGATGAGCAGGTCGACTTTTTCTTCCACGGTATTGCCACCCAGAGCCAGGAAGTCAGCGATTTGGGCATAACGTTTGGCAGCCGTTTCGTCTTTGGAGTTGTACTTGATGACCTTGGGCAGATACATGGCATTCGCGCAGCCATGGATGATGTGACCGCCGGTGAAGGCAGCGCCCGTCTTGTGAGCCATGGAGTGAACGATACCCAGCAGAGCGTTGGAGAACGCCATACCGGCCAGGCACTGTGCGTCGTGCATGCGATCGCGAGCTTCCATATCGCCGTCATAAGACTTCTTCAGGTCGGCATGAATCATCTTAATAGCATGCAGGGCCAGCGGATCGGTATAGTTGCAGTTGAGGGTGGAAACATACGCTTCAACCGCATGAGTCATAGCGTCCATACCGGTGTGAGCCGTCAGTTTTGCAGGCATGGTTTCAGCCAGAGCCGGGTCAACGATGGCCACATCAGGCGTGATGTTGAAGTCAGCCAGCGGGTATTTGATGCCCTTGTGGTAGTCGGTGATAACAGCAAACGCCGTCACTTCCGTAGCCGTGCCGGACGTGGAAGGAATGGCGCAGAATTTTGCCTTCTGACGCAGGGTGGGGAAGCTGAAGGGGGTGATCAGATCTTCGAACGTGGTTTCGGGGTATTCATAGAACGCCCACATAGCTTTTGCCGCGTCGATGGGGGAACCGCCGCCCATAGCAACGATCCAGTCGGGTTCGAAATCGCGCATGGCCTGAGCGCCCTTCATAACGGTTTCCACCGAAGGATCGGGTTCTACACCTTCGAACAGAGCAACTTCCATGCCGCCTTCTTTCAGATAAGAAACGGCCTGATCCAGGAAGCCCATTCTCTTCATCGTGCCGCCGCCCACAACAACGATGGCTTTTTTACCGCCAAGGGTTTTGAGCATTTCCAGCGAACCTTTGCCATGATACAGGTCTCTGGGCAGAGTAAAACGTCCCATTGTTAAGTACCTCCCGAAAAAATAAAAAATTGTCGCGCCAGAAAAACCGGCGCTGGGAATTGTGAAGATTGTGTAAAAACCTTCACAAACACTGTTAATTTTCTGACAACCCTATTATAACACTTGGCTAGGACAAAAGGATAATGTATAATATGCATGGTAGTCATCATTTTTTGATATGGGGTGACAAGGATGCATTTACAGCAGATTCGTGCCGTGGGAGAAATCTGGCGCACGGGGTCTATCACGCGGGCGGCCCGCAATTTATATATGGGTCAGCCCAACTTAAGCCGGTTGCTGCAAGAAGTGGAAGAAGAAGTGGGATTCCCCATTTTTCGCCGTTCGGCCAAGGGGGTAGAACCCACGGCGGAGGGGTTACTGTTTTTGCACCGGGCCCAGGAAGTGGAACGGGCTATGGAACATATGGAACGTACCTATGGTGCAAAGAGAAAAGTGCCGGTGCGCATTCTCATCCCTCAGTCGTTTTATGCCGTGACCAGTTTGGCCGACTTTTTGTCATGGGAAGCCCGCCAGGCACCCGGGGCCGGTCATACGTTGCCCCATTTGAGCATGGAGGAAGAGGCGCCTGAAATGATCGAGGAAAAAGTCAAACAGAATGAGCAGATATTGGGGCTGATCCGATACGAAAAAGAGAGGGCTCATGCCCTGCATGACCGGTGGCAGCGGCAGGGGCTTTACTGGGAAGAACTGTTTACGTTTCACGAAAAGGTAACCATGGCGCAAAACCATCCCCTGGCTGAAAAAGCTACCATCCGGCGGGAAGAATTACAGCCTTTTACTGAATTGCGCAACCAGTATGACCATACGGGTCTTGGAAGGGAAGAAACCAGTACAGGAACCGAAAAAAATGTGCTGACGGTTCCTGATCGCTATGATCAGCTGCAAATTCTTAAGCAGGTGCCGGGCGCCTATTTGTGGGCCGGGCCCCTGCCGCAAAAAATGCTGCGGCAATACGGGTTGTGTCAAAAGACCGTGGGCCAGCAAGAATATTGCGACGCCTTTTTGATGCGCGAAATGCGCTATTTACCCATGTTTACCCGAAAGTGGATGCAGTATCTGCACCGCTGGATTCCCCAGAATTTGCAATGCGGTGAATAGGAGTGCCATAGAAAAATTGTATAGGTACCGGCATACCGGCCGGCGGTTGGTTATGCTATACTTATTATAAAGAAAAAAAAAGAGTTCTGCGGGAACTCAAAAAGAAAGGGAGGCACAAAGAATGTCGTTACAAAAACCGGTTGTTTGTGAAGTTGCCAAAGATACGTATATCATCGATATGTTTGGGGAACAGAGCCCCACCTTGCTAGTGGGAAATGAAAAGGCGCTGCTGATTGATACAGCCTGCGGGAATTATGATTTAGCGGGATTGGTTCAGAATCTGACGGATAAACCGCTGACCGTTGTTTTGACCCACGGGCATGGGGATCACGCCGGCGGGGTGTTTCAATTTGAAACCGTGTGGTGTCATCCTCTCGATCATGATATGGTACGGGACATGACCGATGAACAGGTGGATGGGTATTGCGAAACCATGAAGAAAAATGATCAGAATACTTTTTTCGATACCAGCCGCCAGCGGCTGCCCGGTCCGCATCCATGCCCCACCTTGTTGCCCCTTTCGGATGGACAAGAATTTGATTTAGGCGGCCGCACCGTTACGGTCCATCACACCCCCGGTCACACAAAAGGCGAAGTGGTTTTGATCGATCATCAAAGCCGCATTCTGTTTTCCGGCGATGCCGTCAACAGTAATCTGGGCATTTTTGGCACCAGTTTGGAAACCGCCCTGCGAGGACTGCAACATTTGAAAGCCTATGAAAAGCAGTGGGACCGCAACTTTACCGGCCATACCGGGTGGGGCGGCGACACGTGTTTAACCAGTGTCAGTCCCTCGATTTTCCCCACTTGTATGGCGCTGATGCAGGAGGTACTGGATGGTTCTTTGCAGGGGGATGTCCATCCTACGCCACTGGGGGACCGGTATAATGTGGTGCGCGACGGTGTGATTGTTTCCTATGACCCGGCCCATTTGAGAGAGTAAACCAGACTGTGGACACAGGAAAAGACTTGCACAAGCGGTGGGATTGTGCTACCGTATACGAAGAAAAAGCATAAAGCGGAAAGGGAAGATCGAATATGAAGATGACAGCGGTACAGCGGAATCAAATTCACGATTGGCTGCAAGAGCATCGGGAAGAGATGCTTTCGGATATTGCTTCTCTGGTAGCCATTGACAGTGCCAGAGGGGAGGAAAAAGAGGGCATGCCCTATGGGGAAGGCCCGTATAAAGCCCTGTGCGAAGGGGAAAAGATTTTGCGGAAAAACGGCCTTTCGCAGGTAGCCATGCATGGCAACCGGGTGATCACCGGGGAAATCGGGCCCGGGGACGAGGCGGAACTGGGCATCCTGGCCCATTTGGATGTGGTGCCGGTAGGGAATGGCTGGACGGTTGACCCGCTTATTATGACCCGCCGGGACGGCAAAATTTTTGGCCGTGGTGTCATTGATGATAAGGGCCCCGCTGTCATGGCGCTGTATGCCATGCGGGCGCTGAAGGAATGCGGAATTGCCCTGCAAAAAAAGTGCCGGCTGATTCTTGGTTCCGATGAAGAATGCGGCAGCAGCGATATTGCATGGTACTTTGACCGCAATCCGGTACCGCCCAAAACGTTGTCGCCCGATGCTTCCTATCCCTGCATCTGCATTGAAAAGGGAAGTCTGAAAGTAGAAGCTTCGGCCAAATGGGAGAGGGAAACCGTGTCGCCCCGGGTGGTCCGGATCGACTGCGGAGTGAAAATCAACGTGGTGCCCGGCGAAGCGGAAGCCTTACTCGAAGGGATTTCGAAAGAAGCCGTGGAAGAGCAGGCCAAAAAGGAAACCAGCGGGGTGCAGTTTACGGTAACCCGTGAAGAAGCAGGCGTGTTGGTACAGGCCAAGGGCGCCACCGCCCATGCAAGCCTGCCGGAAACCGGCAACAACGCTCTTACGGCCCTGCTGAGTCTGCTCGATCATCTGCCTCTGGCGGCCGGGCGCAGCCACGATGTGATCCATGGGTTGTGCCGGCTGTTCCCCCATGGGGATACCTGCGGCAAGGCAGCGGGTGTTTTCCAGGAGGATGAGGAAAGCGGTGTGCTGACACTGGCATTTTCCATTTTGCACATGACAGAGGAAGGCGTTTTGCTCAATATGGACATCCGTTCGCCTATGTGCGCCAATGAAACCAATGTGCGCGATGTACTGGTAGAAAAGTTTGCCGCACTGGGGCTTCATATGGAAAAAGAACCCATGAACCCGCCCCACTATGTGAGCAAAGATTCCCCCGACGTCCAGCGCCTGATCGACATTTTTGCCGCGTACACCGGAGAGCGCCTGCCGGCTTTGGCGATTGGAGGCGGCACATACCTGCATCATATTGAAGGCGGTGTGTCGTTCGGGTGTGAATTCCCCGGGTATGATTACAATATGCATGGCGCCGACGAATACGCCCTGGAAGATCAGCTACTGCTGTCGAGCGAAATGTACGCCGCAGCGATTTATGATATTTGTGGATAATCAAGGAATGGATAACGGATAAAAAATCCCCCTCTTTCGTAGGAAAGAGGGGGATTTTTTTAACATGTAAAGAAACTAACAAGCGGGGGAGGACCGGCGGCTGCGGGTCATCTCCTGGGGATCCATGCGGTAAATCAGACCCTGTTTATCCACCATGGCAATGGGGATACGGGGCAAAGCCCGCCGCAAACAGTCGATAAAACCATTGATAGGTTCCGCGGCCATGCCGGTAAAGATAATCACAGCGTGATGTGCTCTCGCCACCTCGGCGGCGGTTTCAGCAGCATTATCGCTGAAATAAATATTCATATCGGCCTGATGGTCCCGCGCCGTGCTGCGCAGATATTCCAGTTCATCACACAGCGCTTTGCCGGCGGCAGCCACCGGCAGAACACACAAGACCTGCATGGGCAAATTCTTTTCGTCTGCTAACGTTTTGCCGGCCCGGATCAATCGATCACAATCCCGTTGGCCGGTTACGCACACCAGTATACTGCGCGGAGCGGAAGACTGGTGCTTGGTATGTTTGGACAAGAAATAAGACCTCCTTTCTGCCCGGACCTACTATCCGGGACGTTTCTCCCTTTTTAGTATATGCGATTTTGCTCGACAGGATAAAGACCACCTGTTGCATAATTGTGAACAAAATGTAAACAAAAAGAAAGAGGAAAAATCAGATAACAGAATGATATTACCAAAAAAGAATTTCGTTTGCAACAAAAAAGAAAACAATTCGCACAAGATAAATTCCTACATTTTGTTTGCTTATTTTATTGACAAACTTTTGCGCCGCCCCTATAATCAGAAGTGAAATCCATAGAAGGCAGGGGGAGAGAAGCCTTGAATAAAGTAAAGGCCGGCTGGATCGGCTATATCCGTTCGGAACAGGAGTTCTGGGTCCGGGCCGGTCAATTGGCCCAGTTGGGGTATCGCGGGGTCGAAGCGCCCGAGCGGTTCCTGATGGTAGGGGATATAGATGATAATATGAAACGGTTGCACGAAATGGGGCTGCGGGTGTTGTGCACGTATGCATCGCTGGATGCTGTACGGGCTCATGAACTAAAAGACATTGTGCGTACGGCCCAATTGATGCAAACTGACCGGGTGGCCTGTTATACCAGCGCAGTTAATGGTGATT
>CAJKJS010000094.1 GCA_905200265.1 uncultured Oscillospiraceae bacterium | reverse complement strand
GAAAGCAAGGGTATAAAATAACCGGCAATACAATGGGTATAACGCAGAAACGGCAGGAATTTCCACGAAAACAGGGATTTTCCTCTATCTCTTTTAGGGCCTTTATGGTATACTTAACCTGTACACCCCGCCGGTACGACAGGAAAAACCGGTGGATAGGGAAAGGATTGAAACAAAAAATGGCGGAATACCGTGATAATCGAATAGACCGGCGGAAATCGGAAGAGAAAAAACAACAGGGAAACAAATGGGATGATGTGATCATCGGGCGCAATGCGGTGACGGAAGCGCTGCGGGTTGGCCGCAGTATTGACAGCATCCTGATGGCCCGGGGAAACCGTACGGGCAGTTTGCAGGTGATTGCTGCAAAAGCGCGAGAAAAGGGGATTCCGGTTAAAGAGACGGACGTTCGCAAACTTGACCACATGTGTGGCGGGGAAAACCACCAAGGCGTGGCGGCGCTGGCGGCCGTGAAAGAGTATGCGCAGCTCGACGATCTGTTCCGTGCCGCGGAAGAAAAAGGCGAAGCGCCGTTTTTTATTTTGTGCGATGAATTGGAAGATCCTCACAATCTGGGCGCTATTTTGCGTACGGCAGAATGTGCCGGAGCCCATGGTGTGATTGTGCCGGAACGGCGCAGCGTAGGTCTTTCGTATGCGGTGGGAAAGGCATCGGCCGGTGCTGTGGAGTATGTACCTGTGTGCCGGGTGCCCAATATGGCAGCGTGTATAGAAGAACTGAAAAAACGCGGTGTGTGGATTTATGCAGCCGATATGGACGGGGAACCCTGGTGCCAGGTGGATTATACCGGGGCTGTTGGCCTGGTGATCGGCAGCGAAGGTTTTGGCGTGAGCCGCCTTGTGAAAGAAAAATCGGATTTTATCATATCGCTGCCCATGCGGGGCAAAATAAACTCACTCAATGCGTCGGTGGCCTGCGGGGTGGTGTGCTATGAAGTAGCGCGCCAGCGCGCCGGGCTGGGACGCCGGTAAATGATGGTGAGAAAGGAGTTTTGGATTCATGGAGAACGAGAAGAAACCCGGTGTTCCGCAGGAGAAACCGGCTTCTCAACCCCAGGAAATGCCGGTAACGCCAGCACCGGCTTCCAGTGGGGAAGTCCGCTGTGATGAACAACCGGACCACAAAGGTGTATGGGGCCGGTTGAAAACCTGGATGGGAAGAAAGAAAAAAGAAGAAATAGACGAAGAACCAGTCGACGACATTTATTACGGCATTCAGTTCCGTCCGGCACAGGAAAGAGAAAAAGAAGCGGCAGACGAATTTGCCATGCTGTTCGACCCTACGCAGGGGCCGGATGAAGAAGTGGAACAGCGCTTGTTTCGTATGCAGCAGCAGCGCCGGGAACGGGTGCGTGCTGCAATGGCGGAAGCCGGTGTGTCGCTGGAAGAAGTAGACGCTGAATATGGGTATGGTTTTGCGGAGTCGTCAGCCCCTTCTGCTCAGGCGAGTTCTACGGAAGACAAAAAAGAAGAAAAGGACTCTTTTTCGACCCCTGAGGCTCCGAAGCGGCCAGACCCGGACGAAAAAGAAGAAAAAATTTCGGTTTCCACAGAAGAAACCCGGAACTTCCCCGATGTAGAGGAAGAACCGCACCGGGATGATAATAGTCAACCTGCCAATGCCCAGGAGGAAGATCTGAAAAATTTGCTGTTCCGGTTGGGACATCGCAGTGACCTGCCTCCGGTAGAAGATAGCAAACAGGAAAAGGCGGCGCCAGCCGCCGTACATAAAGAGGAAGAGCCTTCGGTTCCGGTCTCTGAGCCGGTGGTGGCTGAAGAGAAAACAGCTGAGCCGGAAGAACCGGTGCCGCTTGAAACGGAAGAGCCATCTAGCAGCGAAACGCCGGCCGAAACGGATCAGACCGTCGAAGACAAAGAAGAGATGGATTCCGCTCCCGTTTCCGAAGAAGACACGCCGGAGGAAGTTCGCAAACCGGAAACGGTGAAGCGAAATGATACGGTCATTTCGTTTGCGGACCTATTGCAGGGGAAAAACCGGCAAGAAGAACTTTCGTCGCTCAATGAAGAACTGAAAAAAGCCGCCAGTGTGTCGTTTGAAGATTTGCTGCGCCCGCAGCTGATCGATATGCCGGAAAATGAAGAAACGGATCAGCCGGAAGCCACAACGCCACCGGAACCGCTGCCCGAACCGAAACCAAAAGAGCAGCCTGATCGTACAGAACTTTCCAGCTGGTCGCAGGAATTGCCCCGGGAAGACGATATGAAGGCCATTCGTGAAGAAATCGCCCGGGAGAAAGAAACCAGCCGTAAAGAACATAAAGAAGAAAAACCGGCGGAAGAAAAAACAGCACCGCCTGCACCGGCGCCGAAGCGGGAAGAACCGGAAATGATTGCGATTCCAGTCCCCAAACCCGTGCCGCCGCCCCCTGTGGCAAAACCGAAAGAAAAGAAAACGGGCCGCATGCTGCGTTCTGTCAGTGCTCTGCTGGCTTCCCATACCGGGAAAAAGGCAGAGAAAGAACCTGGCCCCGATCCTACCATTTATCGGGAAGCGGAACCCGTGGCAGAGCCTGGCCGGAAATTCGATTTGCTGCAAGGATTACCGTATGCACCCCAAGAAACACCGGTGCATCTGGTGCCTTTGGATGCACTGGATTCAGCCCTGCGGCTGGAACTGCGGGGGTATCTGAGTGAAGGTGCCGCGGCCAGCAAAAAGAAGAAAAAGAAAAAAGTGAAAAACCGCAAAGTCGACCAAACCATGAAGGGTGGGTTTGCTTTAGGTGGTACGGAAGAAGAGAGCAATGCGCCCGAAGAGGAGCTGCCCCCCGAGGAAATTTTCCAGGATGATCTGGATGACTATACGGGTCCGCAGGATATTGAATCCATTCGTCATGAATTGCGAGGCGATATGCGGGAACTGCTCTTGCGCACCATGGTGACAGGGCTTTGTTCCATCATGCTAATCGTTGTGGGATTTTTCTGTGAATTCCATGTGTTCGGCGATATCCTTGTGCCGGGAGTGCCACTTTACATTACCTATATGATTGTGAATATGGTCCTGTATTTGGTAGCCATGATCTTTTGCCTGCGTACGATCGGCAACGGGCTGCGGGGACTGATTCACTTGCAAGCGAATGCCGACAGCGGCTTGGCGGCGGCCTCCATTGCCGTGCTGGCCCAGAATATTATGCTGTGCTTCTGCTATGATCAGGTTTCCTCTGGCAGCCTGCATGTGTATGCGACGCTGGTAGTACTGGCACTGTTTTTGAATTCTTGGGGGAAACTCTCCATGCTGCGGCGGATCTTCAGCAATTTCCGCTTTGTTTCTTCGGTAGACGAAAAGTGGGCCGTGCAGCTGTTTGATCAGTATAATACAGCCCTGCGGCTTTCCAAAGGTTGTGTCGTGGATGCCCCGGTCATTGCGTACCAGCGCCGGACGCATTTCCTGTCGCATTTTCTAGCGCATTCCTATGAACCCGATCCCGCGGAAAACAGTGCTCAAACCCTGGCGCCCATTGGGGTGTTGGCTTCGCTGGCGTTGTGTGTCGGATGTCTCGTACTCACAAAAGATGTGCCCGCGGCCATTTCGGCTATGTCGGCGGGTATGTGTGTGTGCGTGCCGTTTACAGCGCTATTGAGTGTCAATTTGCCCATGAGCCGGTTGTGCCAGACGGCACGGCGATTTGGTTCCATGTTGTGCGGGTACAAAGCGGTAGATCGGTTCAGCCGGGTTAACGCGCTGATGATCGATTCCCATGATCTGTTCCCGGAAGGAGCCGTTGTTCTCAGCGGTATCCATACATTCGGACAGCAGCGGATTGACGAAGCACTGCTGGATGCTACGGCTCTGGCTGCCAAAGTAGGTGGCGAACTGAACGATGTGCTCAGTGCCGTGATCCGCAACCGGCAGGAACACCTGCCTCGGGTGGAACGTCCCGTGTACGAAGATGGACGTGGTGCGGTCGGTTGGGTGAACGGCCGGCGTATTATGGTGGGGAACCGGGATCTGTTGGCGGCCCATCATATCGACCCGCCTTCCCGTGATTTTGAAAATCAGCACAAAGCGGGCGGTCAGGAACTCCTGTATCTGGCCGTAGGCGGCGAACTGGTCGCTCTGTTCCAGTTGCAATACCGCATTGACGCACGGAGGATTCGCCAGCTACAGAATATGGAACTGAGCGGAATTAGTCTCATTGTGCGTACCCGCAATCCCCATATCACCCGGGAGTTTTTGTGCGGACGTATGAAGCTGGATGAAAACAGTGTGAAAGTGCTGTCGGAAGATCTGGGGGATGTGTACGACCATGCAGTCGAAGGCATGAGCGAACAGGGCGAAGCGTTGTTTGCCACCCGTGGCCGGGTGGTGAGCCTGATGCGTCTGCTGCCGGGCTGCGTACGGTTGCGCGCCCATATTACGCTGCTGGTGGCTATGCAGAACGTCAGTGTGATTCTGGGGTTTGTGTTAGTAGCGCTACTGGCGTGCTATTCGGGTATGGGGCAATTAACAACTCTTTCCCTTTTACTCTACGAAGGATTTTGGGCTTTGGCGGCATTGCTGGTGCCCAGGTTCCACAAACCATAAGCAAAAAGAACGGTCGGAAAAGAAATTCCGACGTTCTTTTTTTGTGTGTTTTTATAAATTGGCTGTTCTTTTTACTGAAAGAGTAAAAAAACTATAGAAAATTTCAAAACTTTATGCTATACTAATCATGCGAACATGTATTACTTGTGGGATAAAGGAAAGGTAGTAGGCCGTTCCTTTTCGCTTGAAAAAGGAGCCCTTTTATCAGAAGGGAGGAGATTTTATGATGAAACGGGCATGGAACCATTATTCGCTACAATGTGAAATTAGTGTGGGTCTTTTGATTGTAGGCGCGCTCTTGACGGCACCGGGCGTCTTTATGGTCAGCCGCGGAGGCAATGGCGGAATTTTGTATCTGGCGGGCGGCATAGTATTGCTGGCCGCAGGGGTACTGGGACTTTTGGCGGCATTGGTAATGAACCGCCAGCGGGAAGCCCGGTGTATGGCCGGTAAAACGGTGCCCGTTCGTTTCGTACGCACGGTGTGGGATTTAAAGAGCCGCAGCAGCGGAATACGTAATCCGGACCTTGTCAATGGAAAAGCGTCGGCCGGTAACGCCCGCGTAATTGTAGACGCCTCTATGTCGCAAGATGGTATGGCTGTTTTGGGCGGAGGCAAGAAAATATGGCTGGGAGAATATTGCGCCGACGAAAACGGTGTGCGCACCTACTACTATACGGAACCACTGGGCAAAAATGTGCACCTGCCCGAAAAGGCGGTGGCCCATGTAAATGTGAGCAATCTGGAAGAATATATGGTGACCTGGTAAAAGATCACCATATAAGAGGGTAAGCATACAGAAGTAAAAGCGGGCCGGTTTGCCGTCTGGGGCGGGAACCGGCCCATGCGGTAGACCTGTTTTGGATCAAATGGTTTGGAAGAAGGGGAACGGCTCCTATGGCGGGGCCGGAAAAAGGAGGATTGTCAAATGAAACAGGAACGAAAACAATATCCGGTCCCGGCTATGCTGGGGTTACTATCGACCGTGGGCGGCGCTTGCTGGGCAGGGGTATGTCTGTGCCTGCGTTCTTTACATTTTCCGGCGGCCCACTGGGCTTTGCAGGTATCGCTGGCGCTGGTCCTGTTGGGGCTGGCGGAACTGATGGTGCTGGCCTGTATCAGTGTGTACCGCAGTGCCCGGTATAGCAAACGGGTGGAAATTCCCCTGGTGCTAAACCGCGTGGTCTGGCAGGAAGAAGAAGTGCCCCATAAAGAAGGGCAACCGGATGAAACCAGCGAATACACCGGTTGCCGCATGATGGGAGAATACTGTGCCCGCCCGTGGCCCGGCCAAATTCTGCCTGGACAACAGACGCCGGGGCGTGCCGCGTATTTTTACACAGCCGAACTAAATTTGCACGAAGCTGAAAACTTGCCCTGGCAGGCGACGGCCTTTGTCAATCGTAAAAATCCGGCGGATTATGTGGTAGTGGCTGGCGCGTAAAGCAGACAGTTTTCTTACATAGGAATCATAGAGAGATCCCACGCTGAAAGGTTTCGGCATGGGATCTTCTTTTTTGCACGGATTCCCGAAAGCTTTCAAGCGAAGTTGCCTAAAACACAAGGTAAATATTC
>CAJKJS010000093.1 GCA_905200265.1 uncultured Oscillospiraceae bacterium | reverse complement strand
AAGCCCGCAGTGATGACTGCGGGCTTTTCTTCGAACATGCCTTACAGGGTAATATTTTCGCCCTGGATGCTGCACACCACGCCCATTTTGTCCATGCCGGTATCCGGGTGGGCAATGAGCCACTTGTTCACAGCCGTCAGCAGGCGGGTTTCCCCTTCGCGCTTGACATTGGCCGTCAGCTTTTCGTTGGTGCCGCGGGGCAGTACGACGACGCAGCGGAACGGGCCGCCCGCGTTGCAGGGAGCAAAGTGCAGGGTGGTCGCGTACACTTCGATGCAGGTGCCGGCCGGTACCAGGAAGGCTTCGACTTTGCTGCTGTCATACGCAAAGGTTTCAGGGTCGATGTCCTGTTCGCGGCCCAGCAGCAGAATCAGGTCGGTGACCGCCACGTTCACTTCGGAATCGCGGTGGTATTCCAGGCCGTTCAGCTTATGGTTGCTGCCGTTGCAGTAGCCGATCTGAATGGGCATGCCGCCGTACACTTCATCGCGGAAAGCGGCAAAGCTGTCCACGTTTTCCACTTCCGGATCGCTGGCCACATAAATCGTGCGGTCGCTGGGGCATTCGGTGCTGAGCATTTTTTCGCACAGTTCCCTGCAATCCACCGTGGTGATCACTTTGCCATAGGGGCGGAACGCTTCGTCATGTACATTTTGGATTTTCATCGGGTAAAACTCCTTTCATATAGGCGCTGGCACCCTTTTTACAGGGCCGCCAGTTGCTTGTAATTGTCTTTCAGGGCGGGGTACAGCCCACGGTACACCTGGTAGTACGCTTCGTACACCGGCACGTTTTCGCTGATGGGCGGCTGCGGGTCTTTATAGCGAATCACTTCGCGGCAGGCCTGCTGCACGCTGTCGTAAATGCCCACGCCTACGCCGGCCAGAATGGCCACACCCAAAGCCGGGCCTTCCTTGCTAACTACGGTTTTCACTTCGCACGCGAAGGTGTCGGCCAGCATCTGCCGCCACAGGGGGCTGCTTCCGCCGCCGCCGCACGCCAGCATTTCGTGAAGTTCAACGCCCATTTCCCTCAGCACTTCTACGCTGTCCCGCTGGGAGAAGGTGACGCCTTCCATCACGGCGCGCAGCATGTCGTATTTCGTGTGAATCGCCGACAGACCGAAGAACACCCCACGGCAGTCGGGGTCCAGGTGCGGCGTACGTTCGCCCATGAGGTACGGCAAATACAGCAGTTTGTGACTGCCGATGGGCACCCGTTCGGCCTGCTGGTCCATGAGGAAGTACGGGTCTTTGCCCATGCCTTCGGCCACGGCCTTTTCTTCCAGGCAGAAATTATCCCGGAACCACTTCAGGCTCAGCCCGGCGCCCTGGGTCACGCCCATGACATGCCAGCAACCCGGCACGGCACAGCAGAACGTGTGCACGCGGCCTTTGGGGTCGATGGCCATTTCGTTGGTGTGAGCAAACACCACGCCGCTGGTGCCGATGGTGACAAACGCTTTGCCGTCTTCCACCACACCGGTACCGACAGCCGCCGCCGCGTTGTCGCCGGCGCCGCCCACTACCGGCGTGCCTTCGCACAGCCCGGTGAGGGCCGCCGCTTCTTTGGTAACGGTGCCGGTCACTTCCGGCGATTCGTACACTTTGGCAAGCAGGGCTTTATCAATATCCAGTTTCTCAAGGACTTCGTCGCTCCAGCAGCGGTTTTTGATATCCAGCAGCTGCATACCGGAAGCATCGGACACTTCGGTGGCAAATTCGCCGGTCAGTTCATAGCGCACATAGTCTTTCGGCAGCAGGATATGGGCGCATTTTTCGTAAATTTCCGGTTCGTGGTTGCGCACCCACAAAATCTTCGAAGCCGTAAAGCCCGTCATGGCCGGGTTGGCCGTGATTTCGATCAGGCGCTCTTTGCCCACTTTTTCCGTCAGTTCTTCGCATTCTTTGGCGGTACGCTGGTCGCACCAGATAATGGAGCGGCGCAGCACTTTGCCTTCTTTATCCAGCATGACAAGCCCGTGCATCTGTCCGGAAATGCCCAGCCCGCGGATATCCGCCGGATTCACGCCGCTTTGCGCAATGACAGACCGGATGGTCTCCGCCGCCGCGTTCCACCAATCCTGCGGGTCCTGTTCGGCCCAGCCGTTCTGGGGCTGGTACATGGGATATTCCACGGTTTTATGTGCGATCACATTGCCTTTGGTATCAAACAGCACGGTTTTGGTGCCGCTGGTACCTAAATCAATCCCGATTAAATATTGCATAGAAAACTCCCCCGATTCTTACCTAAAGATAGTTGTCTTTCTATTAAGTTTGCAGAATTTCCCGGGATTTGTCAAGACTTTTTGCAAAAACCACCGTTTTCCCACCGGACTTCGGTTTCCTCCGGCTTTTGACCCATCAGGGCCGTACTGCGGGCATCGGGCTGGGACAGCCCCAGATACAGCGTGTACCGGTGGCCGGCCATCACGCGGTCGCCCTGCTCATTGACGGACAAAAACCGTTCTTTGGGGATCGTGAGCGACACGTCCTTCCCTTCGCCGGGCGCGAGCACTACATGAGTGATGCCGCACAGGCTGGCGTTAGGCGTAGCATAGGGGGAATCGTGGTCTTTTACATAGCTTTCGAGCACCACGTCCTCGGTAAAGGCCCCATCGTTTTGCACGTGCATCGTCAGGCGCACACCGTCCTTTTCCGGTTCGGCCTGCAAATTTTCACAGGTATAGCGGCCGTACGTTAAGCCATATCCAAACGGATACAGCGCCGGCACCTGCATATACCGGTAGGTGCGGCCCTTCATGCTGTAATCGGTAAAGTCCGGCAGATCCTGTTCCCCGCGGTAGAAGGTAACCGGCAGCCGTCCGCCGGGACAGCTCTTCCCAAACAGCACGTTGGCCGCCGCCAGGCCGCCCAGCGCACCGGGGTACCACACATTCAAAATCGCGCGGCAGCGCTCTTCTTCCCCGCCAAAGGTCACGGCACTGCCGGTGCCCAGCACCAGCACCACGGGTTTTCCGGTATCCAGCACCGCTTTGAGCAGTTCCTGCTGGTGGCCGGGCAGCTTCAAATCGCCCTTATCCCCGGCGCCATAGGGGTTACTGGTGCAGCCTTCTTCCCCTTCGTATTCGCCGTCCAGCCCCAGGCACAGCAGCACCACATCGGCCTGCCGGGCGGTGAACACCGCTTCGGCCAACCGGTCGTTGGAGCGGGCCAAGCCTTCTTCCACGGAATCCTTATACAGATGGCACCCTTCGGAATAGTACACCCGCACCTTGTCCCCCAGCACCGCCTGGACCCCTTCCAGTACGGTATAGCTGCGGGAGGCCGTCCCGTTATAGTTCCCGCGCAGCATAATGCGGCTGTCGGCATTGGGGCCGATCACCGCCACCGACGAAAGCGCCGCGGGATCAAGCGGCAAAATGCCGTCGTTTTTCAGCAGCACCATGGATTTTTCGGCGGCTTTCAGCGCGATCTGATGGTGTTCGGGGGTATCGTTTTCCGTGTAGGGGATGCTATCATATTCGCAGTCATCCGCCATCATGCCCAGCCGGATGCGGGTGGCCATCAGATTTTCGCAGGCACGGTCGATATCGCTTTCGTCCAGCAGCCCTTCCTGCACCGCTGCCAAAGCTTGCAGGAATACCGACCCACAGTTGAGGTCGCAGCCATTGTGAATGGCCATGGCCGCCGATTCCACCGCGTTGGTGGTGACTTTATGGTGTTCGTGGAAATCCGCAATGGCCCAGCAGTCGCTGGTCACGTGACCCTGGAAGCCCCATTTTTTCCGCAAAATGTCGGTGAGCAGCGTGTGGCTGCCGCAGCAGGGTTCGCCGTTGGTGCGGTTATACGCGCCCATCACGCTTTCCACATCGGCTTCTTTCACGCAGGCTTCAAACGCGGGCAGGTAGGTTTCCCACAGATCTTTTTGGCTGACTTTGGCGTCAAATTCATGGCGCAGACCTTCCGGGCCGCTGTGCACCGCAAAATGTTTGGCGCAGGCCGCCAGTTTTAAGTACTTGCCGTCCCCCTGCAGCCCACGGATAAACGCCACCCCCATGCGGGCCGTCAGGAACGGATCTTCGCCGTAGGTTTCGTGGCCGCGGCCCCAGCGGGGGTCGCGGAAAATGTTCACGTTGGGCGACCAGAAAGTGAGCCCTTTGTAAATATCCCGGTCACCCTGGGCGGCATAGGCGTTGTGCTTGGCCCGGCCTTCGGTGGCGATGACTTCGGCGACCTTTTGCAGGTATGCTTCATCGAACATGGCGGCTAACGCAATGGCCTGGGGGAAAACCGTGGCCGTACCGGCCCGGGCCACCCCGTGCAGCGCTTCGTTCCACCAGTTGTATTCCGGAATGCCCAGCCGCTCGATGGCGGGGGCCTTGTATGTCATTTGGAAGACCTTTTCTTCCAGCGTCATTTGCGCAACGAGTTCTTTCGCTTTTGCGTGGGCCTGTTCATGCGTGATTTTTTCCATGTACCTGCCTCTCCTCCCTGTAAAACCGGTTTATCACGGCAAATCCCCGTTTGAATGCGGGATTCTTTTGAACCCGGACATTATTTCCGAATCCGGGCATTTTTTGAATGCCGGATTCTTCTGAATCACCTGGGGTAGGCCCGGGGCTCGCCCGAGGATTGCTGTGAAATTTCTTTGTTCCCAGGTTATTTCGCCGGGGAACCCCCACAGGCGAAAGCAAACCTGTCCGTACGACTTCTATTATACCAGATGATAACAAAAAATCCATACTTTTCCGTCATGTTTTCTATCTTTCTTTAAAAACCGTTTCCCTTTGCCCCTTTTTCTTAAGTTTTTCTTAAGTTCAGTATGGATAAGGGAGAGACAGGGAAAGATCACCCTCACTCCCTATCCGGGAAGTGGTAAAGGGGCACTTAGCCATGGTTGCCGGGCAGTCAAGCGCCAGGGAACAGGCCGGATAACGAGCATCAGGAAAAGGATACCATAACAACGGGTATCAGAAAGCGATAGCCACGGGATGCAAGAGATTGCGTGCCTGACAAACCGCAAACAGACATTAAGAAATAGACGTCAAAAAGTGAATGCCAGCCAATAAACATAAAAAATTTCGCCAATAAAGAGCGCCAGAAACCGGGCACCAAACAATGAACACCGGATGAGCGGAGCCTATGCTGCATGCATCAAAAATGGGTGTCAGAAAACGATAGCAGAACGGCGCTAAGAATCACGCGCGCGGGCAAGCTGTAAACAGCCACTAGGAAACGAACGCCAGATCATAAGAGCCGAAAGGCGGACCACCCTATAGCGAGCATCAGAAAGTGGGTACAAAAAAAGAAAAAACCACTAGTTCTCCAGTGGTTTTTCTTGCCTACCGGCACAAACAAAAAGAAGAGCTTCCCCCCTCGGAGAAGCTCTTCGGTCAAGACCTTTCGGCCTATTTGCTACGTGTTCTTTGGACTCACCCTTTCTCGAAAGGAACGATGCCTTTCGAAAACTTGATTCCGGTTGATGTGATGCACTAGTACATCGGAGTGAACCTCCACGAATAAAGAATCAAGGATTGGTGCTGAAAGAAAATCAGAATTTTGGACTCACCCTTTCGCATATCCGAAAAACGGTTACCCAAACTTTCTGTGGCTTACCCTAAATCATCGGACTATCCTCCAAAAGAATCGGGGTTTGCATACGATCTATCAACATCGTTACGAATGAACCATTATAAATGGATCGGGTCGGCGAAAAGAAACTAGAACTTTGGACTCACCCTTTCGATTTAATCGGAACGTCTGCCAAATTTTCTATGTTTGACCCAAATCATTGGACTATCCTCCAAAAAACCGGGTGGATATTTTTTCTTTCGCCTTTTCCGAAATGAGAACCTTATCAGCCAACTTCATCAGGAACTGGAAGGAAATACTTTTCTGTCTGTCATTCTGAAACCTGTTAACGAACAGGGAACGGAACGTGGGAACAAAACCAGTTTATTCACCTAGACGGTCATATTCATGATGCAGAAGCACCAAACACCGGATATTTCCGGCCTCCTGCCCTTTCTGAAGAAACACACGACAGGTGATGAAGAATCAAACTTGATTTTCATCGCTTCATTCGGAAGCTATTAGTTGTACATGGGACTATCCTCCTACCGAGATTTCTTTTTGCATTCTGAAGAAACGAATCATGGTGATCATCCTTTCATAATCATGATGAAAAGTGAAAACCTTTGGGTTTCTGCGGAATCAACTCAGTACATTGGACAT
>CAJKJS010000092.1 GCA_905200265.1 uncultured Oscillospiraceae bacterium | reverse complement strand
TAGCATGCAACTTGCATGCTAGCCCTTATCTGGTGCCGGTGACCGGGCTCGAACCGGTACGATGTTTCCACCGAGGGATTTTAAGTCCCTTGCGTCTGCCAATTCCGCCACACCGGCGTGTGGTGCATAACATAAAACATTATAGCATACATGTACGTAAAAATCAATGGTTCCTTTTCGAAGAAAAACACGCCTTTGCGGTCACAAAGGCGTGTATAAGCACAAAAGAAAACGTTAATCGGACAAATTTTGTGTTTTGGTCTTTTCTTCATCAGAAAAATCCAAAATGGTTTGAGCCCCCGCAAGGAACAGTTCATATTCCTTTCGAATCTGCTCGTAGTAACGCAGCCCGGCTTCCGTAATGCTGCAATATTGACGGCGTCGGGTATCCACGTCGCCACGGCGGGCCGTTACCGCAAGGTATCCGCTTTCCTGCAGCCGGTTAAAAATATTATAAGGCTGCTGGATCATACAAATATCCCCGCCTTTTTCCTGAATCAGCGGAAGGACTTCATACGCATGCATAGGGCGAATACGAAGCAGCGACAAAACAAGCAGTTCCATGGTGGCCTTTTTCATGTTGGTGACGATACCTTTGGGCGCAGACATAAAGATACCTCCTTTCGTACATGGTGTGCTAAAAAAATATGAATGAAAATGCAAAAACCTTGGAAGGTAACTTTATTATTACACAAAATTAAGAAGTTTGCAAGAAAAAATTTACATAGTTTTTCATTTAAAATTCAATCATTTTCGTGGCCATGCAAAAACAGACTCCAAATACCAGAGTGAAAGAAAGCAAGCACTGCCTTTTTTCTTCATTTTCCTTAGTGGATTCGATAAAATTGTGTATGGATATACATTTTTCTCCGTGTACCTGTTCGATAGAGAAGGGAGGAACCATGCCATGATGAACCGGATTTGGCCTATTATGATCCTGATTGCCATCGTTTGTGCCGCCGTAACAGGGCGGATTGATACGGTGAATGAAACCATTTTTTCCGGGGCACAGGAGGCCGTTACCCTCAGCCTGAATGTACTGGGCGGCATGGCCCTGTGGAGCGGTCTGTTGGAAGTAGCCAGCCAAAGCGGACTCACCCGTTGGGTGGCCCAAAGATTGCAGCCGGTTTTGCGGCGCTTTTTTCCCGGTGTGGGGGAAAAGGGACGGCAGGCCATTTCCATGAATGTGATGGCCAATTTGTTTGGGCTGGGGAATGCAGCGACCCCTTTTGGATTAAAAGCCATGGAAGAACTGAATGAGCAAGAAAAAACCGCGCCCCATCGCGCGGCAATTCGCCGGGCGCGGGCGCGGTTTGTGGTGCTCAATACGGCTTCGTTACAGCTCATCCCTTCGACCGTGCTGCTATTGCGGCAGCGGGCCGGTTCCGCTGATCCCGGTTGTGTCTTGCCGGGGGTGTGGGTTACCTCGCTGCTCTCGCTTGTGACAGCTTGCGCTATTCTATGCATGCTGCAAGCTAAAAAAAGGAGGAAACGGTGAACGCGTACATTTTGCCCGGTGTAGTGGGGGTCATTTTACTCGTCGCTTTGTGGAAACGCACCCCGGTATTCGACGCCTTTTTGCAGGGGGCTTTGGGCGGGCTGCAAGCCTGTGTGCGGGTACTCCCTTCCCTCATCGGGCTGCTTACCGCGGTGGAATTGTGCCAGGCGTCCGGTGTGTTCGCTTTGCTTGCATCGTTCCTCACGCCGGTTACCGGCTGGCTGGGCATTCCGTCAGAGGTGATGCCGCTATTTTTCTTGCGGCCGTTTTCCGGCGGCGGCAGTACCGCGTTGGTCGATTCCGTTTTGCGCAGCAGCGGGCCGGATTCCCCGGCCGGGCTGATTGCCAGTGTGATGATGGGGTCCAGCGAAACAACCTTTTATGCGATTTCCGTGTATTACGGTTCCATTCACCGTAAAGCCGATGCCGGGGTATGGCCCGCCGCCCTATTAGGGGATGTAATGGTTCTGGTAGGAGCCTGTTTGTGGTATTGGTTTTTATTATAAGCCTTTCCGTTCCCGGCGGCGGAACTGGAAAAAGTTAAGAAGCATCAATCCGGCGCCAAAGAAGAAGGCAATACCGGTCCACACAAACGGCAGCCGGCTGCCCAGCATGTAAATAAATCCGGCGAACAAAGCGCCGCCCATCATGCCCAAATTCCGGGAAGACTGGAACATACCGGCCATGATGCCGTTACTGTTAGCCTGGCTGCCGCAGCGGGTGGCCAGTGCCTGCAACACCGGCAGGTGCATGGCGTTTATGCTGTAAAACAGCACCGTACAGGCCAAAAATCCGCTCATCTGTGTAATCATAGCAGTGGCCAGCGCCGTTACGCCGCACAAAAACAGGATGCCCACGGCACTCAAGCGCGGATCGGCCCGGCGGGACAGCCAAATGGTGACCGTTACATTGATCAGCAACCCCAAAAGACCCACAACCGCTTTGATTACGCCGTTGTAGGTAGTGGGGAAGTCGAGCTCCGCTTTAATAAAATAGTTGAAAGCCTGGTCAAAGGCATAGGTGGCAAAACTGGCCAAAAAGGTGACAAGGAGGAAAACCGCCACAGCGGCATTTAAAAAGCGGCCGGCGCCGGACAACAGCCGGAAGGGGTTCGCCGTACGCAGAATGCGCCACGGTTGGTAGGAAGCCTGGGGGTCCACACCGGCTTGGTAACTTTCCGGAAGGAAGAGCCATATGCCTACCCCGAGCAGCAGCATCAGCGCGACCTGCACACCAAACGCCAGGGGGATAGAGATGTCACCCAGTACGCCTCCAAATAAATACCCCACTGCACCGGAAACTGTAATGGCCGCCGCCAGGTATGACATGTACCGGGTACGGTTGTCGGGAGTGGTAATGTCGGTAACATACGACATGCTGCAAACGGTATTGGCACAGGCGAAAAAACCAGTGATAAAGCGTACGGGAACCAGCACCCAAATGGTTGTGGACAAGCTAAATAGAAATTGGCCAATGCCATATCCCACAGCCATGATGCCAAGGGCCCGGGCCCGGCCTTTTAGGTCGGCTGATTTTCCCCAAAAGGGAGCAAACAGGAACGAAGCGAGTGCCATACTGGCAAAGGAAACCCCAAACATATAGTCCGGCATGTGCAAGGAGGTAAAGAGTTTGGGTGTAAACGGGTGGGCCATATTGGTGACAATTTCCAGCGGAATCACCCAAATCAGCAATCGTCGGAAAGCCTGATCGGTGGTGTAAGCGGTGACGGGTTTCAAGGGGAGTCGCTCCTTTCATTATACAGAATCCGAAGAAATACCCAAGAGTTCTTCCAGGCAGCGGGCGGCGCCGTCTTCTTCACAGGGATAACGGGTTACAAAAGAGGCGGCTTTTTTGGCTTCCTGCGTACCATTTTTCATGGCGGCCGAAAGGCCTGCGGTGCGTAGCAGGGTAAGGTCATTGCCGTTATCTCCCATGGCGAACACATGGGTAAGGGGGATATCCAGTTTTTCGCACAAATGCCGCAAGCCGTCGCCTTTATCGCATCCGGTCACATTCAGTTCCATGTTGTCATCCACCGAGGAAACGGCGGTCACATCCGGCATCCCGTCCATTTTTTGCCACAGCATGGTCCGCAAGGCGGGGGGCAGGTACGGCAGGTTGATTTTTTCAACGGCCATTTGCTCACACACAAGGCTTTCGGGCAGATCCTCCGCGATACGGTAGGGCTTTTGAACAAACAACCGCTTGTTTTCGGGAATTTCATAGTGATCGGGCCCTTTTTCCAGCGTGGCGCGGTGAATCCAGGCGTGCCCGTTTACATAACATTCCACCCATAAATCCAGGGAGAGAAAATACCGCACCAGCGAAGCGGCCAGCGTGGGAGGAAACGTGTTCGCATACAGGCATGCTCCTGTACGCAGGTCATACACCCCGGCGCCGTTTGACGTAATGGCATACCGCAAAAATGGCAGTTCCGTCAGGCAATCGGGTAAAAAGTGGAGCATCCGCCCGGTGGCAGGTACCAGTTCGATTCCTTTTTCATGAGCTTTTGTCAGCGCTTCTCGGGTACGGGGGGATAAAAAGGCGTGCTTTTGCAATAAGGTACCGTCCAGGTCAAATGCAATCAGACGGCAAGAAAAAGAAGAATCCATCATTCGGAAAAACCTCCCCCAATATTCGTGATTCTGCAAACGATTATAGCATATTTTCTCCGTTTGGAAAGGGAACACGGCAAAAAAGAAAACAAAAGGCCCGGCGTTTTTTACGCCGGGCCCAAAAGAAACGGAGGGGAAAACCTTATCCCATCACGACCTGTACGTCGTGGCAGCCTTCGCCGCAATCGGGAATGACATTGCCATCCAGTTTCTTGCCGTCTACGGTAACCGAAACAACGCCCTTCTGTACGCCGTTGGGGTTTTCCACCTGGATGTGGTACGTGCCACCGCGCCACTTACGGTCCACCGTAAAGCTCTTACGGTCGCCGGGAATGCACGGGTCAATCATCAGCCCATCATACTGGGGTTTCACACCCAGCAGGTACTGCGACACGTTGAAGAACGTCCAGGCAGCCGTACCGGTCAGCCAGCTGTTCTTCGCTTCGCCGGGACGGGCCGATTCTTTACCGGCGATCATCTGCGGATACACGTACGGTTCCGTACGGTGAATTTCGCTGATGTCTTCCAGGTAAGCCGGGCAGGTCTTGCGGTATACTTCAAATGCCTTGTCGCCGCGGCCAATCACGGTTTCGGCAATGGAAATCCAGGGGTTGTTGTGGCAGAAAATACCGCCGTTTTCCTTGTACCCGCAGGGGTAGGAGGAAATTTCGCCCAAATTCAGGTGGTATTCCTTGTAAGCCGGCCAGTTCAGTACGGTGCCGTATTCGCAATCCAGCAGTTCGTGTACGGAATCCAGGGCTTTTTCAGCCAGGCCTTCCTCAACGCCAATACCGGCCATCACGCAGAAGCCGTTGCTTTCGATGAAGATCTTGCCGTCTTCGCATTCACTCGAGCCGATCTTCTTGCCAAAGGCATCGTACGCCCGCACAAACCAGGCGCCGTCCCAACCGGCATCCAAGGTGGCCTTGTACATCTTTTCGATTTCATCGTGGGCGTAATCCGCTTCCGCCGTCTGGCCCGTGCGGCGGCACAGCTCTTCATATTCCCGGCCGATCATCACGAACATACCGGCGATGAAGACCGATTCCGCCACACCGCTTTCAAAGTTCGAGCACGTCTGGAAGGATTCACCGGGCGTGTCAGAGAAGCAGTTCAGGTTCAGGCAGTCGTTCCAGTCGGCACGGCCAATCAGCGGCAGCCCGTGGGGACCCTTATGGTTGACTACATGGTCAAAGGAGCGCTTAAGGTGAACCATCATGGTCTGGGCTTTGCTTTCGTCGCAATCGAAGGGCACCATTTCGTCCAGAATGGTCCAGTCGCCGGTTTCTTTGATATACGCCGCTACGCCGAAGATCAGCCACAGCGGGTCATCGTTGAAGCCGCTGCCTACATCCAGGTTGCCCTTTTTGGTCAGGGGCTGGTACTGGTGGTAGCAGCTGCCGTCTTCAAACTGGGTGGCGGCAATATCCATAATGCGTTCCCGTGCCCGAGAGGGGATCAGGTGCACAAAGCCCAGCAGGTCCTGGGTGGAATCCCGGAAGCCCATGCCGCGGCCAATGCCCGATTCGAAGTACGAAGCCGAACGGGACATATTGAACGTAACCATGCACTGATACTGGTTCCAAATGTTGACCATACGGTCCATCTTTTCGTCGCCGCTTTGTACATGGTAATTAGAAAGCAGGTCGTCCCAGTAAGCATGCAGTTCCTGCAGGGCCGCATCGACCTGTTCATCGGTTTCAAAATAGGAGAGAAGTTCTTTCGCGGGGGCCTTGTTGATCACGCCGGGTTTTTCCCACTTCTGATCCTTCGGGTTTTCGCAGTATCCCAGTACGAAAATGTAGCTCTTTTCTTCGCCGGGCTGCAACGTGCAGCTCACGCAGTGGGAACCGATGGGGGCCCAACCGTGGGCGATGCTGTTGCGGCTTTCCCCGGCAAATACGGCGTCGGGGTGATCGAAACCGTTATACAGGCCCATGAAGGTTTCACGGTCCGTATCAAAGCCGGCAAGGGGTGCGTTCACAGCGAACACGGCGTAGTGGTTGCGGCGTTCGCGGTATTCGGTTTTGTGGTAAATCGCGCTGCCTTCCACTTCCACTTCACCAATGCTGTAGTTGCGCTGGAAGTTGGTCATATCGTCAAAAGCATTCCACAGGCAG
>CAJKJS010000091.1 GCA_905200265.1 uncultured Oscillospiraceae bacterium | reverse complement strand
TATCCTACACAGGGGGCCGTTTTGTCTATTGTCCAGTTTTTCTGGTTCGGTTCACTCCAAGGGGTCGCCTTCTTTTTATGCTATTAGATACCCAGCAGAGCAGGTACTTCTGCTTTCATCTTGTCAACCAGCGCTTCGCTTTCGGCCTGAGTGCTTCCCTTTCCGGACAGATAGATCTTGATCTTCGGTTCGGTACCGGACGGGCGCACAATCAGTTTGCAGCCGTTTTCCAGCCGGTATTCCAGCACATTCGATTTGGGCAAATCAATCTTCGTCGTTTCACCCTTTTCGACTCGTACGGATTCCTGGTAATCGCTGTGGCCAACTACCGCAAAGCCAGCAATAGCGGACGGCGGATTCTTGCGCAGACGGTCCATGATAGCCGTCATCTGCTTCATGCCAGCTTCCCCTTCAAACGCCTGGTTGACAACGCCGTTGACATAGTAGCCATACGTTTCGTACAGTTCGTTCATGGCGTCCACCAGGGTCATGCCTTTTTCCTTGTAATACTGGGCCATTTCACAAATCAGCATGCTGCCGTCTACGGCATCCTTATCCCGGACATACCCACCGGACAGATACCCATAGCTCTCTTCAAAGCCCAGCAGATACCGTTCCGGATGGCCAGCAGCTTCCAGGGAGGCAATCTGGTCCCCAATGTACTTAAAGCCGGTAAGAACACGGCGCATTTCAATCCCATAATGCTGTGCCACCGGATCTACCATGTCGGTAGAAACAATGGTCGTCACGGCCACCGGATCTTTCGGCATTTCGCCTTTTTCCTGTTTCGCGGCGGCAATGAAGTTCAGCAGCAGTACGCCCACTTCGTTGCCCGTCATCAGCTGGTAACGGCCATGCTGATTCACCGCAATACCCACCCGGTCGCTGTCCGGGTCAGTGGCCAGCAGCAGGTCAGGCTGTACCTTTTCGCACAGTTCCAGTCCTTTTTGCAGCGCTTCGCGGATTTCAGGGTTCGGGAACGGACACGTGGGGAAGTTGCCATCGGGTTCACTCTGTTCCGGTACGATAGTCACATCGCTGACCCCAATACGGTCCAAAATGCGGGTTACGCACATTTTGCCCGCGCCGTTGAGGGGCGTATAGACCACTTTCAGCGGACCGGTGGGCTTGCGCACGCTTACGTTTTCGACGGCATCCAGGTACGCGTTCACTACATCATCGCCGATCATTTCGATCAGGCCACTCTTTTTCCCGTCTTCGAAAGACATGGTCTTTACATCGGCAAAAATATCCAGGCTGTTGATTTCATTCTGTACGTCGCTGGCCATTTCCGCCGTAATCTGGCAGCCGTCGCTGCCATAGCATTTATATCCGTTATATTTGGCCGGGTTATGGCTGGCCGTTACGCAAATACCGGCGTCGCAGTGCAGATACCGCACAGCAAACGACAGGGCCGGCGTGGGCATGAGCTGGGGATACAAATAGGCTTTGATCCCATTGGCTGCCAGTACGGCCGCCGATTCTTCCGAAAACAGTGTGCTGTTAATACGGCTATCATACCCAATGGCTACAGTGGGTACATGACCCTCTGCTTTATGTTTATTGAGATAATTGGAAAGGCCCTGCGTTGCTTTCCGTACCGTATAGATATTCATCCGGTTGGTGCCAGCTCCCAGCACGCCCCGCAGCCCAGCCGTACCAAACGCCAGGTCTTGATAAAAGCGGTCATTGATTTCATCGGGTTTGTCCTGTATGCTTTTGAGTTCTTCGGTCAGCGAAGGATCTTCCAGCTGATAGGCCAGCCACTTCTCGTATTCAGTCATTGAATGGTCACGGTCCTTTCCTGTTTTTCTGAATTCTTAACCCCACAAAAAGGAGGCTGTTTTCTCCTTTTTATACAACTTAAGGATATCATTTCACCCCGGCAATGTCAATATGCCGAAGGGGTACGGGCTGATAGCCCGGAGCCATTTTGCCCGCTTCTTACAGCTTTAAAATCGTAGGTACAATGCCCTGCCGGGTGATATCCAAAATGGCAAAGGTACCCATAGATCCATGCAGCGAACCGGGATTGAGAATATAAAGTCCATCTTCATACCGGCATTCCGACTGATGGGTATGTCCAAACAATACGACATCTGCTTTCAGGCTGCGGGCGTCACTCACCAAATCATACAATCCGTATTTTACATGATGTGTATGACCATGAGTATAGAATATATGCTTTTTTAGCAAATAAATCTCATCGTCCAGTGGGGCCATACAGCCCCAATCATTGTTGCCTTTTACCCCATAAAAGGCTTTTTCGGAAAATTGCAGTTTCACCTGCTGCCAATCGTCATACCCATCCCCCAGATGAATCACCACTTCGGCTTTTGGCTGCCGCAAAACCGCCTGTTGTAGGGCATACACATCACCGTGTGTGTCCGATACAACTAAAACACGCATGATCGAATGTCTCCTTTTTTCATGGTTTTAGCTCCTACTGCATAAGATGATAAAGCAAAAAGGAGCGTGATCAAAATGAACGAACCAAATCTTCCCCTCGATAAACTACTAGCCGCTGCTGCCCGGTCCCTGGGCACAAAACCCAATGACCTGAAAAATGCTGCCGAAACAGGGCAGCTGGATCAGGTCTTGCAACATGTAGCCCCCACCGAAGCCGAAAAACTGCGCACGGTATTAAGCGACCCGGCGGCCGCCCAAAAAATGCTTCGCACCCCTCAGGCGCAAGCGCTGCTTCAACAACTGATGAAAGGAGAAAAACCCCATGGATGAACCCTTAAGCGAACAGCTGGGCGCCATTCTCCGTGATCCGCAAAGCATGGAGCGTATTCGCAACCTGGCTGCCTCGTTAGGGGTAGGTGATGCCATTCCCACCGGTGCGGTGCCCCCTAGCACCGCACCGGCGGCTCCTGCCAGCCAACCTATGCCGGCTGCTTTAGACAGTCATACACTGCAAACCGTAACCCGGTTAATGCCGTTGCTTTCTTCGGTCCGGCAGGAAGACGACAGCACCCGCCTTTTGCGGGCTCTTCGCCCTCTGTTAGCCCCTCAGCGCCAGAAAAAAGTGGATGAAGCCCTGCGGCTCATGCAACTCATGCGGCTTTTGCCTCTGCTAAGGCAAAAAGGGCTGTTTTCCGGGTTGCTGGGGTAATCCATCCCACCAGAAAGGAGAAAAAGTCCCATGCCCCAGGAAGATCTGCATCGCATGCAGGAAGAGGCCATGCGCCGTGTACGCGATATGCAAAACCGGGCCCGGCGCCATACGGAACCCGAACGGGAGGAACCCACTTCCCAAAAGGAAGAACCACTTTCTCAGGGCGATGCCCCATCGCCCCCGCCGGCAGGCGGGCTGGAAACGTTACTGAAAGAAAAAGACCGAGCCCTGATCCTAACCCTACTTCTTTTGCTCAGCGAAGATGAACGTGACCCCGGCTTGATCTTTTCCCTTTTATTTTTACTACTGTAACTGGTTTATTCGCTGCGAACCGCCGCCAAATAGGTTTGTCCTTCCTCATCCGTTTTCAGTACATACAGCATGTACTTCACCGGGGAAGGTTCGGTCACCTCCGAGTTTTCACCGGTACGCCATTCGTCCAGCGCCGACACGTATCCGACTCGTAAAATCGTTTCGTCGCCTTCCTTGCTTTCGCTGACCGTATAGGGTGTATAGCTGGTGGTATCGGTATAGGGCGTCACATGAAAGGCGTTAGTTTCCTCATTATAGCTCACGTAGCTATCATCCCCCAGCACGGAGGGATCAATTTCGCATTCTTCCCCAAACAGACTGCGAGCCGCCCGCAATACCCGCGCATAGGAGATAATGGTGCGCCCCGTATCGTCATAGGTAAAGGTGTCATCGCTTTGAATTTCTTTCCAAATAGCAGCCATCAGCACCTTTTCTTTATCCAGGTCTTCCCAGGATTCAAACGGTTCCGGATCTTGCATAACCACGGGTTTTATCCTATCGTCATAGGCCCGCAAGGCACTGTCATCGGTTACCACCCCATAGATGTACTGTACCAAAGAAGTGGCCACATACCCTACGCCAATCAGCGCAAACAACAGCACAATGATACCGGCAGCCATCGTCCCCCGGCGCCGGCGGTGCCGGCGAGCACGCGCCTGCTGTTCTTCGATTTCCTCTTCGGAGAGAACCTCTTCTTCGTTTTCCCCTTCTTTTTTCAGGGCGTCTTCCTCACGAGCCCCCTCTTCTTCCTCTTCCTGCGAAAGAAAGTCATCCCATTCCGGATCCTCCTGCTTCTTCTCTTCCAACCCTTCGCGCGCATGATCCAGCGCATTGCGCAGCACCCGGGTGGTTTCATTCAGGGAAGAAAAATGCTCGGCCTCTTTGGCGTGAAAACTACGGTAATCATTCTCTACCGTGGAATTTTCCTGCCCGCGCTCCTTTTTCTCTTCGTGGTCAGACGTCATCACGGTACTCCTTTCTCAACGGATTTGGCCGCTGCCGCGCACCAGGAATTTGGTCGTTGTCAGCTGCCGCAGTCCCATAGGGCCACGGGCATGCAGCTTCTGGGTGGAAATTCCGATTTCGGCCCCCAGCCCAAACTGCCCGCCATCGGTAAACCGGGTGGATGCATTGACGTATACAGCCGCTGCGTCTACCGTATTCAAAAATGTTTCGGCCGCTGCATAGTCATCCGTGACAATGGCTTCACTGTGGCCACTACCATAAGCGGCAATATGCGCCATGGCTTCTTCCTGACTGTCGACGACTTTTACGGCTAAGATATAGTCTAGATATTCGGTCTTCCAGTCTTCTTCCGTGGCAGGCACTG
Organism: uncultured Oscillospiraceae bacterium; assembly: GCA_905200265.1. Taxonomy (GTDB): domain Bacteria; phylum Bacillota; class Clostridia; order Oscillospirales; family Acutalibacteraceae; genus Heritagella. Next base: position 1,503 of record CAJKJS010000091.1, on the reverse strand, counting down.
CCTGGGGTAAAATCTGCCGGGTGCGTTCGCAGCCCCGCAGTTCCACATGATGAGGAGCCAATTTTTCCGCAATCAGCGGCAGGGCTTTTTCGGCTACATCTTTATGGACCAAAATCGTTTCAATAGCATTGCACACAGAAGGCCGGGACGTTTTGGCATTCTCAATAATGGACGCTGCCATGGCGAGATCTGCCTTTTTATCCACATAGACGTGGCAATTTCCCACTCCGGTTTCAATAACCGGCACCCGGGCATTTTTTACCACCGACTGAATAAGTCCGGCCCCGCCCCGGGGAATCAGGACATCTAAGTATCCGGTCAATTCCATCATTTCAATTGCCGACTGCCGGCTTACATCCTGCACCAGTTGCACACAATCTTCGGGCAAGCCGGTTTCAGCCAGCGCGGCACGCATAGCATTGGCGATAGCCTGGTTACTGTGAAACGCTTCTTTCCCGCCGCGCAGAATCACGGCGTTGCCGGCTTTTAGGCAAAGGGCCGCCGCATCTCCTGTTACATTGGGACGAGCTTCATAAATCATACCGATAACCCCCAAGGGTACGGTAATTTTTTCGATCATCAGCCCATTTGGGCGCCGGCCGCCTTCCAGTACCAGTCCCACCGGGTCAGGCTGGGCCGCCACTTCCTCGACCCCCTGCGCCATACTTTCCAGCCGCTGGGGTGTCAAAGTCAGCCGGTCCAGCAAGGATTGGCTCATGCCGTTTTGTTTGGCGGCTGCCAGGTCCTGTTCATTGGCCTTGCGGATCGTTTCGCTTTCTTTTCGAAACGCATCGGCAATCCGGTACAAGGCACGGTCCTTCTTTTCACCGGCCGAAGCCAACACCCGCGCCGCTGCACGGGCTTTCTGTCCCATTTGTTCCAAGGCTGTCATGGATCATTCCCCCCATTTTTTATGGTATCATCTTTATACGCCGAAAGTTGTTCCAACCTGACGCCCGGCCAGCAGCTCATACAAAATCTCCGGGTTGCTGCCACTGACAATGCAGCAGGGCACACCGTGGGCATTCACCCGCTGGGCAGCCCGAATTTTGGTAATCATACCGCCGGTGCCCCGGGCACTGCCGGCTCCCCCTGCCAGCGCTTCAATGTCTGGCGTAATGGTTTTCACATACGGGATTCGTTTCGCCTGTGGATCTTTGCGCGGATCGCTGTCATACAGCCCGTCAATGTCTGTCAGGATGACCAATAAATCGGCTCCGGTTAGTTCTGTCACAATGGCCGACAACGTATCGTTATCGCCAAAGCTGGGTCCTTCCAGTTCGTCGACGGCCACCGTATCGTTTTCATTGACCACGGGAATCACACCCATCTCCATCAAAGCCGAAAACGTATTTTCTACATTCTGGCGGCTGTGCGGCCGTTCCAACACGTCGGCCGTAAGCAGCACCTGCGCCACTGTGCGGTTATATTCCCCGAAAAATTTATCGTAAATAAACATGAGTTCACACTGTCCCACCGCCGCCAGTGCCTGGCGCTGGGCCA
>CAJKJS010000090.1 GCA_905200265.1 uncultured Oscillospiraceae bacterium | reverse complement strand
GATTCTTTTCTTTTGGTAGTTTTCACGGATAAAAAGCGTATGTTTTCCAAAAAAACCGCGTTCTGATGCCTTTTTCCATGTCTTTTTTCCGTGATATCCTGAGTGGCGGAAAGCGTTCAATTTTCTTGACAGTCGAAGCGCTTTCCCTTAAAATAGAAGAAGCATGCAGTATCTGCATCACGGGAGTAACGCACCCGCTTTACTGATATAGCATTCTGACATTTTTCTTTAAAAGCGCGGCAGAGAGACCGGGGAAAATCTCGGGGCCGCGTACTTTTTACACAAATGGAGGAGGTCAAGAATCCGCATGAATGATATGCCGATTTGGCTCGGTGTTCTTGTGGCGGTTCTGGCGGCTGTGATCTTTGGTGCTTTGGGCATTTTCGTGGGTATACAACGCCGTAAAAAGCAGGCAGAAGCCACCATTGGCTCGGCTGAACAGGAAGCCAAACGCATTGTGAGCGATGCGATCAAAACATCGGAAACCAAGAAAAAAGATGCGATCCTGGAAGGGCGCGAAGAAGTGCACCGTATGCGCAGCGAAGCCGACCGGGAAATTGCCGACCGGCGCCGGGAAGTACAGCGTCAGGAACGGCGCATCCAGCAGAAGGAAGAAAACCTGGACCGCAAGCTGGAAAGCGTGGAGCAAAAAGAAGAGGCCATTGCGAAGAAAAACCGCAAGGCAGACGATCGTTTGGCGGAAGCCGAACAAGTCAAACAGAAGCAGTTTGAAGAACTGGAACGGATCAGCGGTTTTACCGTGGATCAAGCGAAAGAATACCTGCTGCGCAACCTGCAAGACGAACTGACCCATGAAAAAGCGGTCAAAGTGCGGGAATTTGAACAGCAGATGCGCGAAGAGAGCGAAAAAACGGCTCGGGAGATTATCTCCCTGGCTATTCAGCGCTGTGCCGCCGACCATGTGGCCGAAGCGGCTATTTCGGTGGTGCCGCTGCCCAACGACGAAATGAAGGGCCGTATTATCGGCCGCGAAGGGCGCAATATTCGCACCATTGAAACCCTGACAGGGGTGGATCTGATCATCGACGATACCCCTGAAGCCATCACCTTGTCAAGCTTTGAACCGGTACGCCGGGAAGTAGCCCGGATTGCACTGGAACGGCTGATTGCCGACGGTCGCATTCACCCGGCCCGCATTGAAGAAATGGTGGAAAAAGCCCGCCGCGAAGTGGATCAGACCATTAAGCAAGAGGGCGAACGTGCGGTGATTGAAGCCGGTGTCAATGGCATTCATCCCGAACTGATCAAACTGCTGGGGCGCCTGCGTTATCGCACCAGCTATGGACAGAACGTACTGAACCACTCGCTGGAAGTGGCCTATCTTGCCGGTATTATGGCCAGCGAACTGGGGCTTGACCCCACCGTAGCCCGTCGGGCCGGCCTGTTGCATGATATCGGCAAAGCACTGGACCATGAAATTGAAGGGTCCCACGTGGATATCGGTGTGGATGTGGCCCGTAAGTACAAAGAAAGCGAAACCGTTATTCACGCCATCGCGGCGCACCACGGCGATGTGGAAGCCCGCACGGTTATTGCCTGCTTGGTACAGGCTGCCGACGCGATTTCGGCGGCACGTCCTGGCGCCCGTCGCGAAAATCTGGAAAACTATATCAAACGGCTGGAAAAACTGGAAGAAGTGGCTTCCTCGTTTGATGGAGTGGACCGCTGTTATGCCATTCAGGCCGGGCGTGAAGTACGCATTATGGTGAAACCCGAAGTGGTACCTGATGACAAAATGGCCGTGCTGGCCCGGGACATCTGCAAAAAGATCGAAAGTGATTTGGAATATCCCGGCCAGATCAAGGTAAACCTAATCCGCGAAAGCCGCGCCACCGGCTACGCCAAATAACAAAGGGACAAAAAGGAGCACCCGGTCCCCCGGTGTGCTCCTTTTTTATCTCTGCAAAAAGAAAGGAAGCACCCTGTTATGAACATTCTGGCTATCGGCGACGTGGTAGGCAGCATAGGCTGCCGGTTTCTACGCAGTCATTTGCCGGCCCTGAAAAAGACGTATCACATTGATGTCGTGATTGCTAACGGCGAAAACTCCGCCGATGGCAATGGTATTACCCCTGTGGCGGCTCAGTATTTGTATCAAAGCGGCGTAGACATCATCACCGGCGGCAACCACAGTTTTCGCCGTCGGGAAGTCTACTCGGTGATGGATGAAGACGACACCTTACTACGCCCGCATAACTACCCGCCGGATTCCGCCCCGGGAAAAGGCGTTTGCATTTATGACATGGGCCGCATTCAGCTCGCGGTCATTAACCTAATCGGCACTATGTATATGGAAAGCATGCCGTGCCCGTTCCGCTGTGTGGATACCCTGTTACGGGAAGGAAGCCTGCCCCGCATTGTACTGGTAGATTTGCATGCCGAAGCCACCAGCGAAAAACGCGCCATGGGCTTTTACCTGGACGGACGCGTCAGCGCCGTTTTTGGCACGCACACCCATGTGCCTACTGCCGACGAACAAATTTTGCCCGGTGGCACTGGGTATGTAACGGATCTGGGTATGACCGGTGTGATTCAGTCGGTGCTGGGTGTAAAACCCGAGATCATCATTCAAAAAATGCGCACCCACATGCCCGCCCGGTTTGATTTGGCAGACGGCGACTGCCAAATGGATGGCGTGCTGTTTACCATTGACGAAAAAACCGGCCGCTGTACCGCGGTGCAGCGCCTGTCTATCCGTTCATAACAAACAAAATCATTCCTGAAAACAGCGAAAACTTTGCTTAATCGTTGAAATCAGGGTCACGCTATGCTATAATGAGGCTTAAAGCAAGGCCCCTTTCTTGGGCCTTTTAAATTTTGAAAACAAGGAAGTGTTGTGCTGTGATCAATGGCTCTACTCTGCGGGATGCCATCCTCTCCGGTGCCCATAACATTGGTAACCATAAAACCGCCATCAACGACCTGAATATTTTCCCCGTGCCCGACGGCGACACGGGCACGAATATGTCTATGACCATTGGCGCTGCCGCCAGTGAACTGCAAAAAAGTGCGGAAACTTCCGCGGAAACCGTTTCGAAAACGGCGGCTTCTCTGATGCTGCGCGGAGCGCGGGGTAACTCCGGTGTTATTTTGTCCCTGCTGTTCCGCGGCTTTGCCAAAGGGCTGGAAGGCAAAGACATGGCTGACGGCCGTGATTTGGCGGAAGCCTTACAGTTGGGGGTGGACGCCGCGTATAAAGCCGTGATGAACCCCACGGAAGGTACCATCCTCACAGTGGCCCGGGTGGCCGCCGAAAAGGCCGCTGCCGCCTGTGAAAATGATACCGACCCGGTGTATGTGTGGGCCGCTGCGTGTTTAGGTGCCAACGAAGCATTAGAAACCACGCCTCAGCTATTGCCTGTACTGAAAAAAGCCGGTGTCGTCGACGCCGGTGGACAGGGCCTGTGCATGATTTTTGACGGCATCCTCAGCGTACTGCGCGACGGGGTCATTGTAGAAGAAGTAAAAACCGAAGAAGAAAAGCTGGATGAAACGGCTGAATTCTTCCGCAATGTGGCCGCCGAATTTGACCAGGAAATCCACTTCACCTATTGCACGGAATTTATCGTCGGACGGGACCCGGACTGTGAAAACGATCCGGCTGACCTGCGCGCTACGCTGGAAGCCATTGGTGACTGCGTCGTGGTCGTGGATGATGACGAAATTATCAAAGTCCATGTGCACACCGAAGAACCCGGCACCGCTTTGCAGGCCGGCTTGCAGTACGGTTCCCTACTCACCATTAAGGTGGAAAACATGAAGGAACAGCACCGCAAAGCGGCCGAAGAAAACGAAGCAGCCAAAGCAGCGGCGAAGAAGCCGGATGTCGAAGCCTTTGAACCGGCCGAACCCACGGAAGAACTGGGATTTGTGGCTGTAGCAGCGGGCGAAGGTACCGCCAACCTGTTCCGTGATTTGGGTTGCACGCAAATTGTCAGCGGCGGCCAGACCATGAATCCCAGCACCGAAACGTTGATGCAGGCTGTGCTGGCCACTCCGGCCCATACGGTGATAATTTTGCCCAACAACAAAAACATCATTATGGCCGCCGAACAGGTCATTCCGCTGGTCACCGACCGCACCGTGGTGGTGTTGCCCACCCGCACCGTGCCCCAGGGCATGGCGGCTCTGCTGGCTTATGATCCCGATTCATCGCTGGAAGAAAATGAAAACGCCATGCTCACCGCCGCTTCACACGTGGCTACGGGTCAGGTGACGTATGCCGCCCGGACTTCCGAATTTGGCGGACACAAGATTCGCGAAGGCGAAATCATGGGGCTTATGAATGGTAAGCTGGAAATCACCGGGGACAATACCGCGGACGTGTGTGTCAAACTGGTGCGCTCCATGGCCAGCCGCCGTACGTCGTTCATTACGGTACTGTATGGCGCTGATGTGAGCGAGGACGACGCAGCCGAAGTAGAACGCCGCCTGCGCAGCAAACTGCGTGATGATATCGAGATCACCTTTATTAACGGCGGACAGCCGGTTTATTCCTATGTGATTTCTGTCGAATAAACGTCCCTTCGGAGGGGCGCAGTAGGGCTTTACGAAAAGTCCACTGCCCCCTCTTTTTCTTTGCCCGATCCTGGGTTTCGCAGGAACCGGGAACTTTCCAGCTCCATTATTTTATCCTCGAAAGGCAGGTGAAACGCTGTGCCGTCCCTTTTTTCGCAGCCCATTCAGTTTTTAAAAGGCGTGGGAGAAAAACGCGCCTCGCTGTTTGCCAAAATTGGCGCCCCTACGGTGGGGGATTTGCTGCTGCTTTATCCCCGTTCGTATATTGACCTGACTTCCCCTGTGTCCATCCGGCAGGCCCCCCTGCAAGACGTGTGTGTTGTGCAGGCCCGGGTGGTCTCTCCCGTAAAGGAAAGCCGCATTCGCAAAGGTATGACGCTTTATAAAGTCACCGTCACCGATGGGGAAAGCGATTTGCTTCTCACCTTTTTTAATAACCGCTATATTCCCCGCCTATTGCCCGAAGGGCAGGAGTTTTTGTTCCGGGGGAAAATGACCGGCGGTTTTTTGCGCCGGGAAATGAGCGCCCCCGACTTTTACCCCGCCGGTACGGCGTTGGGCCTTTTGCCGGTGTATCCCCAAACCGAAGGCCTCACCTCCCGGCAAATTACCACCGCCATGAAAACGGCCCTGTCGCTGTTACCGGAAATTCTCAACGACCCCTTGCCCGGCCCATTACGCCAGCGGTGTGATTTGTGTGCCATGCGCTACGCGCTGGAAAAAATTCACTTCCCCCAAAGTGAAGAAGAACTGGCCATTGCCCGGCGGCGCCTGGTATTCGAAGAACTGTTTTTGCTGCAAACCGGCATGTTGCAACTGCGCCACCGTGCCAAAGTGGAAAATCATCTGCCCTGCCCGGTGGATGTAAGCGAGCGCTTTTTTGCATCGCTCCCCTTTTCACCTACGGGCGCTCAGCGCCGTTGTGTGGCCGAAGGCATAGCCGATATGAACGGCCCCTCCCCCATGAACCGGCTGGTCCAAGGGGATGTGGGCAGCGGTAAAACCGTGGTAGCCGCCGCGCTGTGCTGTCAGGCCGCCGCAAACGGGCTGCAAGCCGCGTTAATGGCTCCCACTGAAATTCTGGCCCGTCAGCATTTTCATTCGTTACAGCCGCTTTTAGAGGGTATGGGCGTCCGTTGTGCACTGCTCACCGGTTCCACCCGGGCTCCCGAACGTCGGGAGCTGCTGGCAGCGCTGGAACAGGGTGCTATCGATCTACTCATCGGTACCCATGCCCTACTGACTGACCAAGTCAAGTTCCACCGGCTGGGGCTGGTGGTCACCGACGAACAGCACCGCTTTGGGGTGGCTCAGCGGGCGGCTCTGGCGCAAAAAGGCGATCATCCTCACCTGCTGGTCATGAGCGCCACGCCAATCCCCCGCACCCTGGCGCTGATGATTTACGGTGACCTGGATTTGTCGGTTCTGGATGAGCTCCCCCCTGGGCGCCAAAAGATTGATACCTTTCTCATCGGCAGCGATAAGCGCGCCCGGGCCTTTTCCTTTATTCGCCAGCATCTGGATGCCGGGCGGCAAGCCTATTTAATTTGCCCCCTGGTCGAAGAAAACGAAAGCGACATGGCGTCAGTGGAAGCGTACCGGGACCAGGTGTGCCGTGGACTGCTGAAGGGCTACCGGGTGGGCATGCTCCATGGCCGCATGAAGTCTTCCGAAAAAGAACAGGTTATGTCGGACTTTTCCGCCGGTACCCTGCAAGTGCTGGTAGCCACTAC
>CAJKJS010000089.1 GCA_905200265.1 uncultured Oscillospiraceae bacterium | reverse complement strand
GCAGCCAAAGGAAACCAGCTGTACCCGGTTCATATCAGGCTGAGTACAGATATACTGGGCGGCGGAGTACAGCCGCGCGTGGTATGTCCACTGGTTGAGCACGTGGCGCGGTTCTTTTTTTACAAGACCGCTGATGCAGTCTTCGCTGATAACAGCGGCGCCCATGCTGGTGATGAGCTTATCAATGCCGTGGTTGATTTCCGGGTCCAGATGGTACGGACGGCCGCTTAATACGATGATGGGCTTGTGCAGGCGGCGGGCCTCTTCAATAATGGCCTGGCCTTTTTCCCGTACGCCGTTGCGGTACTCATCGTACGCTTTATAAGCCGCTGTGCTGGCCGCACGGACTTCTTCTAACGTGATGCCGGGGAAGTAATCCGACAGCGCATAGAGCAGATGCAGAGGGAAGTCCTTGCGGCGGTGAATACCCAGGTATTCCTTAATAAACGGCACACCTTCCAGTTCCGGGGTATTGGCGGCGATGACTTCGGGATAATAGGCTACTACCGGGCAGTTATAATGGTTGTCGCCCAGTTTTTCATCAAAATTATAGGACATGCACGGGTAGAAAATAGCGTCCACGCCCTGCTTTAACAGAGAGATGACATGCCCATGCATCAATTTGGCGGGGAAACAGACGGTATCACTGGGAATAGTGTGCTGACCCAGGGTATACAGTTCCCGGCTGGAAACAGGGGATAGCACCACTTCAAAGCGCAGCTGAGTAAATAGTGTGTGCCAGAACGGCAGCATTTCATACATATTCAGCCCCATGGGAATACCAATCTTTCCGCGGGAATTTTCCTGAGGAACCGGGCCCATGGCGCGCAGCGTTTGCAGTTTATAGTCAAAAATATTCAGGTCTTCTTTTTCGTCCGATTTGCGGTGAGTGACCGGTTTTTCACACCGGTTCCCACCGATATACCGCCGGCCGTCACCGAAGAGGTTTACTGTTAGACGGCAGTGGTTGCTGCACAATCCACAGTTGACAACCTTGACTTCGTGGGTGAAGTTTTCCAGCAGTTCGAGGGTAAGCTTGCAGTGACCGGTGCCGCCCTTTTCGCGGGCATACACGGCAGCGCCATATGCACCCATCAGTCCCGAAATGTCGGGCCGAATCACTTCGACGCCCAGTTCTTTTTCAAATACCCGCAGTACCGCGTCGTTGAGGAATGTACCGCCCTGTACCACAATCCGGCGGCCTAAGTCTTCGGCGCTGGGGGCACGAATGACTTTATAAATGGCATTTTTTACGACAGAAACCGACAAACCGGCCGAAATATCCGCTGTCGTAGCGCCGTCTTTTTGAGCCTGCTTCACGCTGGAATTCATAAACACCGTGCAACGGGACCCCAGGTCCACCGGGTGCTTCGCATAGAGACCCAGTTTCGCAAATTCCTCAATGCTGTACCCCAGGGTACTGGCGAAGGTCTGCAAAAAAGAACCACAGCCCGAGGAACATGCTTCGTTGAGGAAAATATTATCGATGGCGCCGTTGCGGATTTTAAAGCATTTCATATCCTGACCGCCGATGTCGATGACAAAGTCTACATCAGGCATGAAGGTTTTGGCAGCGGTAAAGTGAGCCACCGTTTCCACAATGCCGTAATCCATGGCAAATGCATTTTTCATCAATTCTTCGCCGTACCCGGTAACAGCGCCGCTTTTGATGCGCAAATGGGGATGCTGGCGGAACAGATCGAGCAGGTAATCCCGGATAATGGGTACCGGGTTGCCGGAATTGCTCTTATACATACTGCTGAGCAGGCGGCCCTGGTCATCCAGCAGCACAGCTTTGACGGTGGTGGAACCGGAGTCGATGCCCAAATAGCAGTCGCCTTCATAGCCATTCAGGTCAGCCCGGGGCGCTTTGCGCGACGAATGACGGCGCACAAATTCGTCGTATTCCGCTTCGTTTTGGAACAGCGGTTCAATGAAGCGGAAAGCGGCATGATGACTGTAGTCATTGACTTCCTCGATGGCGCGGCTCATGTCGATTTCATCCTGGCTACTCATGGCGGCGCCCAGGGCAACGAAATACAGGGAGTGTTCCGGGCACAGCCCTTTGGTGTGCAGTGCATTGTCAAACGCTACCCGCAGTTGCGATAGGAACGTAAGCGGCCCGCCCAGGTACACGATGTTTCCTTTGATCGGACGGCCCTGCGCCAGGCCCGCAATCGTTTGGCTGGCCACTGCCGCAAAAATACTCATGGAGACATCCTGCTTACGAGCGCCCTGATTTAATAGGGGCTGAATGTCCGATTTGGCGAATACGCCGCAGCGGGATGCAATGGTATATATTTTGTCGTGCTCTTTGGATAGCTCGTTCATTTCATCGGGCTTCAAATTGAGCAGGGTAGCCATCTGGTCAATAAAAGCACCGGTGCCCCCGGCACAGCTGCCGTTCATACGCACTTCCATGCCGCCGGTCAAAAACAGAATTTTGGCATCTTCGCCGCCCAATTCGATAATGGCATCGGTCCCCGGCAGAACGCGGGAAACCGAAATCCGTGTGGCGTACACTTCCTGAATGAAGGGCAGGTGGCAGGTTTCAGCAATACCCATGCCGGCGCTGCCGGAAACCGACAGGAGTGCCCGGTCGCCATACTTTTCTTTTAGACTGGTGAGCATTTCGCTCATTTTTTCAGTAATACGGGAATAGTGCCGTTCATATGCTTCGTAAACAATTTGATCGTTTTCATCGAGTACAACGCACTTAATAGTTGTGGACCCCACGTCCAGTCCGATTCGCATCATGCAATAACCCACCGTTTCCCCGGCAAACATCATAAAGCGGAGCCCTGCCGGATAGGCACCGCTCTTCATATAACCCTATAAAAAAACGGCCTTGCCGCGCAAAAGCCGGGACAGCCGTGAAAAAACCCTACGGACAGCCCGCTGTGCGAAAAAACACAGGAAAAATACGGAAAAGCAGGCTGTATTGCGCTTTTTTCACGTGTAATCTTACAACGAAAAGAACCAAAAAGTCAACATTATACTTGTTAACAATTTGCTAGAAAGCCCCCGTTTCCGCCACTTTGGATACTTGCCCATTTTTCCACCGTTTCCATGAGGAAATGTGTGAATTTCGAAGCGGTTTCTTTTTAGGAAAGAGTGCGCGTGGTATAATCACTGACTGTTAAAGTAAAACCATCGGTGTCACCGTAAAGCAGCACTTCCTTTTCATCGGTTACAAATACAGCGGCTGCGTCGTATTGTTCCAGGAGCGATAGGCTATTTTCAACCCCCAGTACCATGCAGGCCTGGCTGAGTGCGGCGCTGGTGGTACCATTTTCCTGCCATACCGTTACCGCGATACAATCACTGTCGGCCGGATACCCTGTTTGAGGGTCTAAAAGAGAGGAATATTCGGTACCGTCTTTTGTAAAGGAAGTTTCCAGCCATCCGGCCGTTGCCAGTACGCCGCCATTTGGCAGACTCCAGGTGCCCAACTGGGCCGCATCATCCCCGGCGGGATCGTGAACCGAAACGGAGAGTGCGCTGCCGTCGGTTTTTGTGCCATATACGCCCACGCAGTTCCCCAGCGACACAATGCCCCCGGTGAGTCCGGCATCTTTGTAAACGTTAAGAACCGAATCGCACCCCGCGCCCCGCATAATGTTGGAAAGATCAACCCCGTTGCCATGGCCATACAGAGAGGCCGTATTGTCTTCGGTATTGATGCGCAGATTTTCATACCCACAAAGGGACAATGCCTCCGATAGGCTGTCGCTGTCGGGTACGGAGGGGGTTGTTCCCGCAAAATTCCAAAGCGAAGTCAGCGGCAGCAGGGTAGGGTCATAGGCTCCTTCACTTTTCTCGGCCACATCCAGTGCTTTTGCCAGCACCTGAATTGTTTCGGAATCGAGCTCGCTCCATACCGTGCCCGCTGCGCTATTGAGGGTTTCAATATCGGAGTCCGGTTGTTGCCAATCGAGCAGACTTTCGATATTTTCAGCAGCCTCGGAAGCGAGAGCGGCCGTTTCTTCTTCGTCTTCTCCATAAAGCAGCTGCTGCATGTACGTATCCATGCATACGGTAGTGGCATCATACCCGCTGCCGGTTCCGCTGAGGGAAAGCCACTGGGTGACCAAAATGGCCAAAATTAAAATGAGAATATCCAGCGAAACAAAGGTTAGGCGGCGCAGACGTTCCACAGTCATCGTTCGTTTTCCTTCTTTCCATACAAGATGGCCTTAGTATACCATAAAACAATAGACGGAAAAAAGCACCATTGGGACGTTTTTCACTGGCGTACCCGTGGGGGATATGGTATACTAAAAGAAAACAATATCCATTTTTATGGAAAAAGAAGAGGTGCTTAGAAAGTATGATGGATATAACGGCTTTGGGCGAACTTCTGATTGACTTTGTTCATAAAGGAAATAACGAATTTGGATCCCCGATTATGCACGGGAACCCCGGCGGAGCGCCGTGCAATTTCTTGTGCGCACTGGCTTCCTGCGGAGAAAAGACGGCGTTTATCGGCAAAGTGGGCGATGATGCTTTTGGTCACATGCTCAAAAAGACGCTGGATACCCATGGGATTGATACCACGGGGTTGGTCATTGACCCCGATGTTTTTACTACCCTGGCGTTTGTAACGTTGGATGAAACCGGCGACCGTACGTTTTCGTTTGCCCGGAAACCGGGGGCCGATACCATGTTGCGCCCTGAAGAAGTGCGGGATGAACAGTTGGCCAATACGCGGGTATTCCATTTTGGCACGCTTTCCATGACCAATGAACCGGCTCGCAGTGCCACAAAGCAGGCGGTGGAAAAGGCCCGGCAAAACGGCGCTATGATTACATTTGACCCGAACTACCGTGCGCCGCTGTGGAACAGCGAAGAAGAAGCCAAAGAACAGATTTTGTGGGGCATTCAGCACTGTGATGTGCTGAAGATCAGCGAAGAAGAACTGGAACTGGTGTTCCACCAGGATGTGGAACAGGGAGCCGAAACGCTGCTGGAAAATGGTGTAAAGCTTGCGTTTGTCACGCTGGGCAAAAACGGCGTCTATGCGAAAAACCGGCAGGCCAGCACGAAGAGTCCGGCTTTCCTCGATTTAAAAACGGTCGATACCACCGGCGCCGGGGATATTTTTGGCGGCAGTGCGGTGTACGGTGTGTTGGATAGCGGTAAAGCACCGGAAACGCTGCAGGAAGACGAATTGCAGAAGATTTGCCAGTTTGCCAATGCTATGGCCGGGCTTTCCACCACTCGCAGTGGCGGTATTACCAGTGTGCCGAAGAAGCAGGAAGCCATTGCCTTTTTGCAGCAGAGCGGCCTTTGGGAGTAAGAAAATCCGGTAGCAGGTCCGAGTGTATCGCTACTGGGCGGTACCAAAAGGAGCGAGCCAGTTTATGCGGGAAGAAAATCAAAAGAATCACTTTTTTCGTCGGATCTGGCGATCGGGAACCGGATTGAGTCAGCTTTTTTGCATGCTGATTACTCTGTTGCAGATTCTAGGCATGCGAGGGTTCTTTTTTACAGGCGGTTTTCGGTGGATGCAGGCGCAAGATGACGGCCAAGTGTTGTATCCGGTCTGGGTGTCCTTGTGTGAAGCGATCACAATCACAGGGTTTTGGCCCGGATATCTCACGGTACTACTGATGATAGCGGTTCCCATAGGAGCATGGATGCTTTTGCTATATGAGGAACGGTATCCTGTTGTGCGTCTGTTTATTTTGGCGCCCCCACTTGCCCTACTCTTTCTGTGGGCCACGTTAGCGGTGATGGCAGAATATGAGATTGTGCCCCGGCGAAGCTTTTTCGTTCAGCAGATCTTTTTTGGATGCAGCTGTGTGCTCATGTTCCTGTTAGCTTGGCGGGAACGCTCTATGTCGCGCCGGGCCTGGAAATTGGGATATTTTGTCAGCTTGCGTCCGTTGGAAGAGAAAGACCGCCCCGTATACGAGGCCTTTATCAAAAAAGCGGAACTGCCCGGTCCTCGCGAACCGGAAAATAGACAGGACCCTTTTTTATGGGACTGGATTTTTTACCAGGGTGAACCGGTGGGCAGCATATGGCTGGAGAAGGACCCCCAAGCGTCTTGTGCGGAACTGGGTATTTGCCTGATTAGTTCCATCTATATGGGGCGAGGGATTGCTGGGGAAGCCATCAACCGGATACTGGAACAGGGTAAGCAGGCTTGGAATGTACGCACGGTGTGTACCCGTATGGACGGACAGAACATTCGGGCCCGGCAGTGCTGCGAAAGCTTAGGATTCCGGGAAGTGAACCAGGTGCAGCCCAATGGGGACGTATGCATGAAAATACTGCTGGAGTAAATAAAATAAAAAGCCGGCAGGCGGAAATGAGGAAAATATGAAGATTACAGT
>CAJKJS010000088.1 GCA_905200265.1 uncultured Oscillospiraceae bacterium | reverse complement strand
ATTCCTCAACAATTGTTGATATACGGTTGAAAAGTTTACGAATATTCCCTATACTTTTAGAAAGTAGTTCCCCAAACGTACTTAGATAGAATGGAGGATATCAAATGTCATCTCATAGTGAACCATTAAAGGATCTTTTACAACGTTTGGCCGTAGATCAGACGACAGGATTGTCTTCGGCGGAAGTGCGTACAAGAAGAAACCAATATGGGGAAAATAAACTTCGTGAAAAAAAGAAAAAAAGTACGTTCCAACGCTTTCTTGATCAATTTAAAGATGTTATGATTTTGATCTTGATTGCGGCGGCCATTGTTTCTTTTGTGGTTGTATGTGTGGAAAAGAACTGGGGAGAACTTTTCGAACCGGTGCTTATCCTGCTGATTGTCGTTCTGAATGCCGTTATGGGCGTCTATCAAGAGGGCAAGGCAGAAAAAGCGTTGGATGCGCTAAAAAATATGTCGGCTCCGCATGCTCGTGTGATTCGTGACGGTAAGGAAACTATGATTGCAGCAGCCGACTTGGTCCCCGGAGATATTATTCGTTTAGAAGCTGGGGATTTTGTTCCGGCAGATGCAAGGCTTTTGCACAGCGTAAGCCTGAAAAGTGAAGAATCCGCGCTCACAGGTGAATCGGTTCCTTCTGAAAAGGACGCAGAGGCCGCCATTACCGAAAAAGCTCCCTTGGGAGATCGCAAGAATATGGTCTTTTCAGGGTGCAGCATTACCTATGGCACAGCTACCGCAGTGGTAACGGCCACAGGAATGGATACGGAAATGGGGAAGATCGCGAACCTACTGGATCATGAAGAAGAAACCCAAACGCCTTTGCAGCAAAAACTTGCCAAATTGGGGAAGTACCTAGGTATTATGGCACTGGTCGCTTGCGCGATTATTTTTGTCGTAGGCCTAGCTAATGGCATTCCGGTATTGGAAATCTTTATGACCGCGGTATCACTGGCGGTATCGGCCATTCCTGAGGGATTGCCTGCCATTGTGACCATTGTGTTGTCTATTGGTGTACAGCGTATGGTAAAGAAAAATGCGCTCATCCGTAGATTGCCCGCGGTGGAAACTTTAGGAAGCGCATCGGTAATCTGTTCGGATAAAACCGGTACCCTGACGCAAAACCGCATGACATTGGTAAGCGCTTATGCCGATGGATATTTAGACCCCGAAACTATCAGCAACCAGAATACGGAGAACATCCGTAAACTGTTGCTTTACGGTACGCTATGCTGCGATGGTTCGGTTACCTTTAATGGCAATGAAGAAATCCATATAGGCGATCCTACAGAAACAGCAATTGTTCTGGCCACGCATAAAAATGGAATGCCAAAGGAAGAGCTAAATAAGCGATATCCCCGGTTGGCAGAAATTCCATTTGATTCAAACCGTAAACGGATGACCACGGTCAATCGAATCGACGGGAAAAATATTGTAATTGTAAAAGGCGCATTTGATGTGATGGAGCCGCTATGCATGAAGGGTGACCGGGAAATGGCAGGATCCATCACAGAATCCATGAGCGAAAAAGCTCTGCGCGTTTTAGCCATTGCCTATAAGGAAATTGATACCGTCCCTGAAAATCCCACAGCTGATGAACTGGAAAACGGGCTTACCTTTATGGGTCTTGTGGGTATGATCGACCCTCCCAGACCGGAAGCGAAAGAGGCTGTGGCGGTTTGCCGCAAAGCGGGTATTAAGCCCATTATGATTACGGGTGACCATGTGGTGACGGCTTCTGCTATCGCGAAGGAACTGGGAATTTTGCAAGAAGGCGATCGGGCTATTACTGGTACCGAGTTGGACGCAATGACCGAAAGAGAACTGGATGAACAGGTAGAGCATATTGCGGTTTATGCCCGTGTGTCGCCGGAAAATAAAATTCGGATAGTCAAAGCATGGCAACGGAAGGGCCAGGTAGTATCCATGACTGGTGATGGTGTAAACGATGCACCGGCCCTAAAAGCAGCCGATATCGGTTGTGCCATGGGAATTACCGGGACAGATGTAGCCAAAGGTGCTTCGGATATGACATTGACGGATGACAATTTTGCCACCATTGTAGACGCCATTCGCGAAGGCCGGGGCATTTATGCCAATATCAAAAAGGTTGTCGGTTTCTTGCTGGGGACCAACATTGGCGAGGTCATTGCCGTATTTATGGCTATGTTGCTGTGGCACAAAACGCCTTTGTTATCCATGCAACTATTATGGATTAACCTTGTGACTGATTCCATGCCAGCGATTGCCTTGGGAATGGAAGCAGTGGAAGCGGATGTAATGACCCATAAACCCAAGCCTAGAAATGAAGGGATTTTCGCAAATGGACTGGGTGTGCGGGTGGTACTGCAAGGCGTCATGTTTGCTGCACTTTCGTTGATTGGTTTTTACCTGGGCGAAAGTATGACGGGCACCTTAGAGGGGGGCCAGACCATGGCGTTTATGGTGCTTGCTCTTTCGCAGATTGTTCAGGCCTTTAATATGCGTTCTGACCATTCTTTGTTCCAAATTGGGCCGTTTACCAACCGTACGCTTAACGGAGCTGCACTGGTTTCTGTTTTGTTAGTGGCGTTGGTCTTATTCACGCCGGTGAGAATTGCTTTCGGGCTGGTGCTTTTGCCTGCCCAGCTGTATCTGATTGCGCTGGGATTGATTCTTGTTCCGGTTGTCGTGATGGAACTGTCGAAAGCTTTGGGCCTTATTCGGCACGGGCACTGATGCTATTTGCAACAAGCCGCCTTATCCCGGCGGCTTGTTTGCTGTTTTTATAGGGAAGAACCTCTGTCTATTTTTCTTCTATAGAAGAGCACGCTTTTCTTATGGCGAAACTACTGTCAAAATTCGGAAGGGACTTAGCATATGGATTTGAATCAAGAACAAATAAAAAAGCTATCCAAATGGCTGATTGGCATGGTATCAGTCTGTATTCTAATCTATCTTGGCGTTCAAAACATTCATGTAGTGGCCAACACGCTATCTTGGATAGTCGATCTAATCTGGCCGCTTATTCTGGGGCTCTTTTTTGCCCTTATTTTGAATGTACCACTAAGTTTTTTTGAGACACGTATTTGGAAAAAAACGGAGAGACCCATCCTGCGAAAGCTGCGCAGGCCGGTTTCGTTTTTGATTTCTCTGGCTGTAATTTTAGCAGTTATCGTCGGAGTCGTGTGGCTGGTTATACCGGAACTTGTCAATGCAATCACGATGATTTCGCAAAGCGTAATGGAACTAATTCATGACCTGAGTACAATGGACGAAACCGCGCTGGCAGAACTTCCCTTTGGGTCAATGATGCAGCGTGTTGATTGGGACGAATTGCTTTCTTCCTTGCAGGTCTGGTTGAAAAACCAAGGAGGTACGATTATGAATACCGCTTTCGGAACCATAGGTTCCATTGTTGGCGGTGTCTTTAATTTCTTTATGGCTTTTATTTTTGCCACGTATGTTCTATTTGGTAAGGAAAAGTTGAAAAAACAAGCCACCCGGTTGATTTATGCTTGGTTCCCAGAAAAATTTGGCTCTTGGGTCATTCATGCGGCTTCTGTGGCCAATGTAAATTTCCGGAATTTTGTTTCCGGGCAAACATTGGAGGCTATGATCCTGAGCTCATTGTGCATGATTGGTATGTTTATTCTTCGCCTTCCTTACGCCCCTATGATTGGCGCGTTGGTGGGGGTGACGGCCTTTATTCCCATTATTGGCGCCTGGGTTGCGGCGATGAACTGCTCCAAATTGTGCGGACAGTACAAAAAAGCGCCCTGCTGTTTGGCGATTTGTTCCAACTGATCGAGTAATTGCCCGCCGATTCCGCAGCTTTGCAGGGCAGAATCGATACAAAGATATTCCACCTTACAGCTGATTTCGTGATGGGACATAACGCCTACGCCCAATAGCGTGTCGCCGTCGAACATGCCGAGAATGGTCGCGTCTTTTTCGCTGGAGAAATCTTCTTGATAAATATCCAGTCCCAGCGGCAGGCGCATGACTTTGTTGCGCAGTGCCAGGGTGGCGTTGTATTCGCTGGTTCCATACAGGATGGGTTTGATGTGTTTTATGGTAGGAGCTCCTCTCGATGTATGTGACAGATTCTGTGGGATAATTTACGATTTACGGGCGGTGAAAAATAGCCGTGGGAACGGGAACAAAAGGTGCCCGTCGGGTTGTAAGGGGAACTCCCTTTCAATGGCCTGTAATAGTTCATGTTGAAACGCCAGGCTTTCGTCTTCGGAGAGCTGCGCGAGGTAGGGCCGCAGGCCGGTACCCTTGTACCATTCCACAATGCTTTGATGGGAGGGCATGACGTGAAAATAGGTGGTTTCCCACAAACGGAAATCGGTAGATAAGGAGGAAAGCAGGCGGTAATAGTCTTCTTCCGGCAATCCATAAAACGCGCGCTGATGGGAAAAGTGCCCGGCCCATTTGTCCGACGCCGCTAATTGCCGTATGAGCCTATGGACGGGGTGCTTTCTTTGCTGGGGGATCTGCACCGCCAGTACGCCGCCCTTTCGCAGCAGGGCCATGAGCTTTGGCAGCAGCACCGGGTGATCGGGCACCCACTGTAAACAGGCGTTGGAAAAGACCAAATCCAGTCCTGTGGGCAAGGAAGATAGATCCCCACTGATATCCAGCTGCCAGAAGGTGACATCAGGGCAGGTGAAGCGGGCTTTTTGCAGCATGGCGTCCGATTGGTCCACCCCAAAAAGAGTGGCTTCGGGAAAGCGGACGCGGAGCACCGCTGTGCTGGTGCCGGTGCCACACCCCACATCCAGCGCCCGGGTGACGGGTTCCTGTCCCACCGCCGCGGCCAGGTCCCGGGCGGGTAGGGTGCGTTCGTTTTTAAATGTTTCGTAGAGCTGGGCGTTCCAATCGGCCATGATGACAAACCCTCCTAAAGGGAATTTTCTTTCACTATACCACAGAAAGACCCATAAAAAAAGCGGGGCTTTCCATTTTAAAAAAGATGCCAGCAGCTTTTAGGGGGCATGATTACAGCTTTTTACGCAGGTAAACCATATCGGTGAGCTGCACGCCGTTTTCGATAATGGGGTGATCATAATGTTGGGTAAAAAAGTCTTTTACCCGGTGGGACACGGTAAACCCGCAGGCTTCATAAAATGGCAGGGTCAAGGGGCTGTCGCCGGTGCCCACCTGTAAAACGGTGTAGCTTTGCCGGTAGGTGTCTTCGATAAAGCGAATGAGAGCTTTGCCGTATCCCTGTTTTTGGCAGGAGGGGGTAATGGCAATGTTTTTAATCTCCAGCACCCGGCCGTTCTCCGGCCAGCTGTCTTCCGGCAGGAAGCCTTCGTCGGTTACCACGCACACCCCTTTGGGGCCATTGTCCAGCAGGACATACAGCGTACCGCGTGACAGGTAACGGTCGATCATGCTTTCCTGTTCATCCCCCAAAAGCAGCAGGGGGAGGTACTGTTTTTTGTGATGGGTGATTTTGCGTATCTCCATGAGAAAACGCCTCCTTTTACTTTTAGGCGTGCGAATAGGTGGGGAAAAGAAGCGAGTGTTCTTCGATTTCTGTCAGAGATGTCCCCGGGGATGCCCCCAGGGTAAACAGGCGATAGTCGTCCCCGCCATCAAAGGGTGTGAAAGTAAAGGCCGGGCGCTCGTCTGCGCGGGGGGTAAAGCCAAGAATAGCCGTTTCGAACGGTTCTGGGATTTGTCGCAGCACCTGAAGGACAGAAACCGGTTTTTCCGATAGCACGCTGTGCAGCAAGAGGGTATCCCCGTCTCGTTCATAACAGGCAAAACAGGAAAGGGAGGGAGACACATAGACAGTTTCAAAGTTTCCGGTGTAAAACATTTGCAGTCCAAAACGGTTGCGCTGGAAAAAGGCGCTGTTGTCGATACCGTGCCGGACCAGGGACATATATACTTTTTGCTTGTCACCATTGTGCCGGATGGGGACAAAATCGGCAGGTCCCATGATCCCCAGTTCGGCCCGGCGGAGGGATGTGCGCGTTTCCCGGCAGGGCTGAAAGCCCAGGGAACGGTAAAAATCCACGGCGTGCAAGTTAGCGAATAGATAAAACCCGTCATAGCTGGCGCCAGTATCCTGCAAAATCGTCCGAATGAGCGATCCGGCCAGCCCCTGGCGACGGAAAGCGGGGGCCGTCATCACGGTGCCGATTTGCCCATACGTGCGTTCCACTGTGGTGCCGCCGGGAAGCGTAAGGGCAAAGACCATGCGATTGACAGAAGCGTTCGAGAGGATGCGCCCATCTTCCTCCCATGAATAAGGGTAGTAGTCGCCGGTATCATATCCGTGCCGCACCCAGTCTGCAAAATCAAAGCCGAAAACGGAACGGGTGAGGGCATTGAGCGCCGCCCGCTTTTTATCATCGTGAAAATAGTTTTTAATAAGCTGCGCCATGGCTTT
>CAJKJS010000087.1 GCA_905200265.1 uncultured Oscillospiraceae bacterium | reverse complement strand
ATCCAGAATGGAGAAAGCGTTGAGCAGCTGACGTTTGTATTCATGCAGGCGTTTAATCTGCACATCGAATACAAAGTTGGGGTCAAGCTTAATGCCTTCGTGTTCCTGGACATAGCGGCACAGTTCTTCTTTGTTGCGCCGTTTGATATCCACCAGTTCCTGCAAGGAATCTTTGTCTTCCTGCCAGGCTTCCAGCTTTTTCAGCTCGTCCAGGTTGGTGATCCAGCCGTCACCGATGCGGTCGGTGATGAACTTCGACAGGCCCGGGTTGCACAGGGCCAGCCAACGACGCTGGGTGATCCCGTTGGTCTTATTGTTGAAGCGTTCCGGATACAGCGCGTACCATTCTTTCAGCGTGTCGGCTTTCAGAATGTCGGTGTGGATTTTGGCCACGCCGTTGGTGGAATGGCTGGCATATACGGCCATACGGGCCATGTGCACCATACCGCTCGAAACGATTTCGTACGAAGACAGATCTTCTTTCGAAATGCCGCGGGTGGTCAGTTCCCGGCGCAGTGCGTCGTTGATCATGATCACATAGGGGTAAACCTGCGGAATCACATCGTTAAACAGGCTGATATTCCATTTTTCCAGAGCTTCGGCCATAACGGTGTGGTTCGTGTACGCGAATACGCGTTTGACCACTTCGAAAGCATCGGAAAATTCCATGAGTTCCTCTTCCATGAGGATGCGCAGCAGTTCGGGGATAGCCACCGTGGGGTGGGTATCGTTCAGCTGTACAGCATAGGAACCGGCGAAATGGGAGAAATCATGGCCCCAGCGCTTACGGTACCAGCTCACCAGCGAATGCAGCGAAGCCGCCACAAAGAAGTACTGCTGTTTCAGGCGCAGTTTTTTACCTTCGTCCGTATCGTCATTGGGATACAAAACGTCGGAAATGGCTTCGGCCATGTTGCTGGCCAGGAAGCTGCGGCTGTAGTCCTGCTTGTTGAACAGGTCGAAATCGATACCTTCGGTCGCTTCGGCCTGCCACAGGCGCAGGGTGTTGATGGTTTTTCCGCCGTAGCCGATAATGGGCATATCATAGGGAACAGCCCATACAGACTGATCTTTAAAGCGAATGGCCACTTTTTCTTCTTCACGCCGTACGCTCCACGGGTCGCCAAAGCGAAGCCAATCATCGGGGACTTCCCGCTGGAAGCCATTTTCCAGGTACTGCTTGAACAGACCATAGCGGTACCGGATGCCAAAGCCATAAAGCGGGAGATCCAGCGAAGCGCCGCTGTCCAGGAAGCAGGCAGCCAGACGGCCCAGACCGCCGTTGCCTAAAGCATCGTCTTCGATTTCTTCCAAAGAACGAAGCGACAGGCCATGCTGGGTGCAGTATTCTTCCGCCTGCTCTAAAAGCCCCAGATTCATCAGGTTGCTGAATACTAACCGGCCCATCAAAAATTCGGCGGACAGGTAGCAGGCAATGCGTTCGGGTCTTTCTTTTGTCCAGGTCGTACGAAGTTCGCTCATGGCGGACTTACTAATTGCGGCATACAGTTCCTTTGTCGTAGCCGTTTCTGCCGTTTTGCAGAAATCGGTGGCCAGGATTTGATTGATTCTCTCCTGGAACGGTGTCATGGAACCACTCCTTTCTTATTGGGGAACGCGGGCAACTACATGCTGTCCGCGTTCCTTATTATGGGCAGTTTCACAAAGAAAATATCCGTCAGAGGCGGTTTCTTACCGCCAGAATTGAACCGGTTTAGCGGCAGGTCAGCGTAGTCAGATCCAAAATCTTGTCGGCTAAGGCCGGGCTGGCGGCATCGGCCGTCATACGCCACTGCCAGTTGATCCCGCCCAGGGTGGAAGGCACGTTCATACGAGCTTCGCCCCCCAGATTCAGGTAATCCTGCATCGGGATAATGCACAGGTTCGCCGTGCTCATCATGGCGCAGCGAATAAACGCCCAGGCACCGTCTTCTTTGCGGCGCACATTCAGGTATTTTTTCGCATGGCGTACATCATTTTTATCGGCGGTGTCGAACCAGCTGCGGGTCGTGTCGTTATCATGAGTACCCGTATACACCACACAGTTATGGTCGTAGTTATGGGGCAGGTAGTCGCTTTCTTCGCGGGAGTCAAAAGCAAACTGCAGCACTTTCATCCCGGGGAAGCCCGACTGTTTTAAGAGCTTGCGCACATCCGGGGTCAGGTAACCCAGATCTTCTGCGATCACGTTGATGTTACCCAGAGCTTTTTTCACAGCCCGGAAGAAATCCATGCCGGGCCCGACGCGCCACTCGCCGGTTTCGGCGGTAGCGGAGCCATACGGAATGGCATAATATCCGGCAAACCCACGGAAGTGGTCAATACGCGTCACATCAAACATAGAGGTGATGTGGCGCAGCCGGCGAATCCACCAGGCATACCCGGTTTCTTTCAGGTAATCCCAGTTGTAAATGGGGTTGCCCCACAACTGGCCGGTGGCAGAGAAAGCATCGGGCGGGCAGCCAGCCACGTCGATGGGATCGCAGTTATCATCCAGCAGGAATACTTTACCGTCTGCCCAGGAATCGGCGCTGTCCATAGCAGCGTAAATCGGAATATCACCGATCAGATACACGCCATTTTTGTGGGCGTAATCCCGCAGGGCATTCCACTGCTTGTAGAAGTGATACTGGATAAAGCAGTAAAAATCCACATCGTCTTTGACTTCTTCGCGCCAGCGCGCCATAGCTTCCGGTTCGCGGCGTTTAATGTCCTCATCCCACATACTCCAGGGACGCAGGTCCATACGGTTTTTGATGCCCATGTACAAAGCATAATCTTCGATCCATTCCGCATTGTCTGCGCGGAATTGGGCCACCGCAGGATCGTTCCGGCCACGCTCAAAGGCGGTGCGCAGAAGCGAAAGGCGGTTCTTCTCGATGGCGGCGTAGTCGACCCGCTTGGGATCGTGGCCCCAATCGATAGCGCTGCATTCTTCTTCTGTGAGGAGACCCTCTTCACACAAAAGAGCCAGATCGATCAGGTACGGGTTGCCGGCGAAAGAAGAGTAGCTCTGGTACGGGCTGTTCCCATAACCGGTGGGGCCAACGGGCAGCATCTGCCAGTAGGTTTGGCCAGCGCTCTTGAGGAAATCCACAAAATCGCGGGCGGCCTTGCCCATAGTACCGATCCCATATTCGGACGGCAGGCTTGTCAATGACAGCAGAATGCCCGAGGCACGTACTTTGCGCTTTTTCATGATACTTAACACTCCCCAAAACCGGTCAATGTGACCGGATATTTCCTTTGCGGTTCCATTTTAACAGGTGGCTTTCCATTCGTCAAGAAAGGAAAAGTAGGGATTCTGGTCCCATTTATTGCAGTTTTATGCGTTTTTTTCAAAGGAGAAGGCTCAAAGCGAAAAAGCAGTACGGAGAAGCTCGGGAATTTTATGGAGGGAAGGGAGAATACGAAAGCATAGTGCGCGAATGTCCTCGGTAGGTGGAACTAGGTCGGGAATCATCACCGGAATCATACCCGCAGCATGGGCCGCCCGAATGCCGTTGTGGGAATCTTCCAGCACCAGACACTCTTGCGGGGGAACACGCAGCCGTTTGGCCCCTTCCAGGTAGATGTCGGGAAACGGTTTACTGCGGGGTACTTCATCCCCAAAGGTAAGAGCTGTGAAAAAGGGATAAAGTCCCAGCGCTTCTAACTGGGGCAATGCCTGATTTTTGGCAGTAGACGTGACCACACCGGCCGGACAATGGTGGTCATGTAGGTAGTGCAAAAGGGGCAGAAGGCCTTCTTTTACGGGCGTGCCTTCCGTTTCACGCAGGTGCATGCGAATCGCGTGGCTGCGCTGGGAAAACTCATCGTACGAGACATGCGGGAAAAAGGAAGAGAATAGTTCGCGGCTGCGGGTTTTATTGGAGCCAATACAGGCGATAGCAAACGCTTCCGCCTGATCGGCCGAAAGACCCATCTCTTCCCCCGCCTGACGGCAGGCTTGCACACCGCCTTTCTCGGAATCAATCATCAGGCCATCCATATCAAACAAAACGGCGCTCAGTTTTTGTGGCATCATCTTGCTCCTTTCCGGTAAAGAAAAACCGCTGCTCCAAAAGGGGCAGCGGTTTTCCTTATGTCTGAAATCGTATCACAACGGGTTTATCGGGAATTAGGCGTTCTTCGACTGAATGTACTTATCGATCGAAGCGGCCGCCGTTTTACCAGCGCCCATAGCCAGGATAACCGTAGCCGCACCGGTTACGGCATCGCCGCCGGCATAAACGCCTTCGATGGAAGTCAAGCCGTTTTCGTCGGCAATGATTTCGCCCCATTTTTTCGTATCCAGACCGGGGGTGGTCTTCTTCAGCAGCGGGTTCGGGGACGTACCCAGGGACATAATGATGCAGTCCACATCCATTTCAAATTCGCTGCCGGGAATTTCCACAGGACGGCGACGGCCGGAAGCATCCGGTTCGCCCAGTTCCATGCGAATGCACTTCATACCCACAGCCGTGCCGTATTCCGGATCACGGGGATTATCAGTGGGAGCCGCTGTGATTTCCACAGGGTTGCACAGCGTCTTGAAGATGATGCCTTCTTCTTCGGCATGTTCGACTTCTTCCTTACGGGCAGGCAGTTCTTCCATGCCGCGGCGGTATACAATATACACGTTTTCTGCGCCCAGACGTTTGGCCGTACGGGCAGCGTCCATCGCCACGTTGCCGCCGCCTACCACAGCCACGTTCTTTGCGTGCCAAATGGGGGTGGTGGAATCGTCGCGGTATGCCTTCATCAGGTTGGAACGGGTCAGGAATTCGTTGGCCGAGAACACACCCTTCAGGTTTTCGCCGGGGATGTTCATAAACCGGGGCAGACCAGCGCCGGAACCGATGAACACCGCTTCAAAGCCGTATTCGTCTTTCAGTTCTTCAATGGTCAGCACGCGGCCAATTACCATGTTGGTTTCTACCTTTACGCCCAGCGCTTTCAGGTTGTCGACTTCCTTCTGTACAATGGCTTTGGGCAGACGGAATTCCGGAATGCCGTATACCAACACGCCGCCAGCCAGGTGCAGCGCTTCGAAGATCGTCACATCATACCCCATTTTAGCCAGGTCGCCGGCGCAGGTCAGGCCAGCAGGGCCCGAACCTACGATGGCTACTTTGTGGCCATTGGGCTGGGGCTTATCGGGGGCCGTGGTGCAATGCGCGTTGTGCCAGTCGGCCACAAAACGTTCCAGACGGCCGATACCTACCGGTTCGCCTTTAATGCCGCGGGTGCATTTGCCTTCGCACTGGGTTTCCTGCGGACATACACGACCGCACACAGCCGGCAGCGAAGAAGACAGGCTGATGATCTGATAAGCGCCTTCGTAGTCGCCTTCGGCCACTTTCTGAATGAATTCAGGAATGTGAATGTTGACCGGGCAGCCGGCTACACAGGGCTTGTTTTTGCAGTTCAGGCAACGTTTGGCTTCGTCAACAGCCATTTCTTCCGTATAACCCAGCGTTACTTCCAGGAAGTTCTTATTGCGGACATTGGGGTCCTGGGAAGGCATAGGGTTCTTTTTCGGGTTCATGTTGAATTTTACGGGCATGATTACTGAACCTCCTTCTTGAACAGATTGCAGGCTTTTTCTCTGGCTCTGGTTTCAAATTCGGGATAGGAGCGCGCACGGCTCATCGCCTCATCAAAATCGACCAGGTGCCCGTCGAAGTCGGGACCGTCTACGCAGGCAAACTTCGTTTCGCCGCCTACGGTCAGCCGGCAGCCGCCGCACATGCCGGTGCCGTCTACCATAATGGGGTTCATGCTGACAACCGTTTTCTGTTCATAGGGCTTCGTAGCCAGGCAGACGAATTTCATCATGACCAGCGGGCCAATAGCGATAACCACGTCATACCGTTCGCCGGCTTTCAGTGCGGCTTCCAGCGGTACGCATACGTTACCGGTTTCGCCGTAGCTGCCGTCGTCCGTCATCAGATGGAACGTGTCGCTGCAAGCTTTAAATTCGTTTTCCAGAATCACCAGGTCTTTATTACGGAACCCGATGATGGAATGCACTTCGCAGCCCATATCGTGCAGTTTCTGTGCAATGGGAAGCGCGATAGCGCAGCCCACGCCGCCGCCGATGATGCAAACTTTTTTATAGCCTTCTGTTTCGGTGGGCGTGCCCAGCGGGCCGACAAAATCGTGCAGGCAGTCGCCTTCATTGAGGTGGTTCAGCTGTTCCGTCGTGCCACCTACAATCTGGAAGATAATCGTAACACTGCCCTTTTCGCGGTCGTAACCGGCAACGGTCAGCGGAATACGTTCACCGTTTTCATCCACACGCAGAATGATGAACTGGCCGGGCTCGGCCTTTTTGGCAATCAGAGGGGCCTCGATCTCCATAAGTGTTACGGTGGGGTTCAGGGCCTCTTTTCTCAGAATTTTGTACATAATGAAGCATGTCACCCTTTCTTTAACTAAAACGAACAACATATCGTTGTCCACGATGGCCTTATTATAG
>CAJKJS010000086.1 GCA_905200265.1 uncultured Oscillospiraceae bacterium | reverse complement strand
CCATGTGTTAGCCGTGATCGTAATTCAATGTGTCCAGGATTCTGGGTACATATCAGTCTTTTGTAAGGCCAGCCGGCTTTTTATTTTACCGTGGTAGACAACCGTTTATTCCATAGCTTCGGCAGCGGCCAAAATTAGATCGGCCGATTTTTCCAAACCGAAGAAGGAACTATCCAGCGTTAAATTATAGTTGGACACATCATCCCACCGTTTGTTGGTGTAGAAGCTGTAGTAGTTACCGCGCTGTTTATCTTTGCGGTTGAGGGTATCTTCCACTTTAGCAGGGTCAACCCCATAAAATTCAATGGCACGCTTTTTACGCGCTTCACGATTGGCATTGACAAATACATGCAGTACGTCGTCCCGATCCCGCAGAATATAGTCAGCGCAGCGGCCCACGATAATGCAAGGACCATCTTCCGCGGCTTTTTTAATAATATCCGACTGGATGAGGAACAACTTGTCGTTAATGGGCATATCGCCCGCTGCCGGTACGGTGCCAAAGGAGAAAGTACCCATCACAAGGGAATACAGCAGACTGGAGGTCGCCCGTTCGTCGGCGCTATGGAAGACTTCTTCGCTCATGCCGCTTTTTTTCGCAGCCATAGCGATCAGTTCTTTATCGTAAATGGGGACATTAAGGCGATCGGCCAGAAGCTGACCGATTGCCCGGCCGCCACTGGCGTATTTTCTGGCAATGGTGATGATACGGCATTTTTTCATATATGCATTCACCCTTTCTGGAATGGGGAAAATTCCCAATATTCCTTTTTTATTCTAGTCTCTTTCGTTCAAAATGTCAACGGCTTTTTTCTTCTTCCTGGTTTACCCATGCCGGCAAAATGGCATTCAGCCCTTTGGTATACCCAGATTGATACAAAGCGGTGAGCTGCTGACGGTCTTTGGTAAAGCGGCTGACGGCTACCGGTGCATCAGGGGCCAAAACGAGTGCTTTCCCTTCACTTTCCAGCCGGGCTGCCAGAGATTGGGCCCGCCGGTAGACGATGTGGCGCAAAGACAGGGTGCGCACCGTTTCGGGATAAGCCCGATACGCCGCCTGGTACGCTGCCCGGGGCCCTTCCGGCTTTTTGTGGTAAGCGCGTTCCCGGGTGAGCACAATGAGCAACCGGGTACAGCCTTTTTCCAAAGCCCGGCGGATCGGGATGGGATCGGACGAACCGCCATCGAGGTACAGCCGTTTTTTCCATTCTACGGGTTTTGAAAAGACAGGCAGGGCGCAGCTGGCCGCTAAGAGGGAGGAGCCAGGATAGAGATCTTCTTTGCCAAAATAGGCGGGACGGCCGGTGACAAGATCCGTCACGCCAATTTCAAATTCCACAGGAGAAGCCATCATGGCACCGTAATCGTACGGGTCCAGTTGATCGGGAATTTCGTGGAATACGAAATCCATGCCGAAGAACGAACCAGTCGTGAGAAAATTGTGCAGGCTTAGATACCGCAAATCGTCGATATAATCGATGTTGGTGCGGAAGGAACGTCCTTTCTGCCCGGAAACATAGCTGGAAGCGTGACAGGCGCCAGCCGAAACCCCAATAATATAGTCGGCTTTTACGCCCCGTTCCAAAAAGGCATCCAGCACGCCGGCTGCAAAAACACCCCGCATGCCGCCGCCTTCCACCACAATTCCGATTTTTTCCAAAACTTGTCGCTTCCTTTCTTTCTGTTGCCTGGTTGTTGCCTGGGTTCCTTAGGTTATTTGAGCACTTGTAGGTCTTTCTGATAGGCATTGAGCACTTCGCAGCCGGTTTCCGTGACCAGCACTAAATCTTCTACCCGCACGCCGAAAGAACCGGGCAGGTAAATGCCGGGTTCCACCGAAAAGACCATGCCGGGTTCGGTGATCGTTTCACTGACCTGGCTGTTGTCCGGCGGTTCATGGCAGTCGAGTCCCAGTCCATGCCCCAGCCGATGGGTAAACTGCGGACCGTAACCGGCGTCTTCAATGAGCGACCGGGCGGCCCGATCAATTTCTTTCATTTTTATGCCCGGGCGGATCAGGCTTTCGGCCTTTTCATTGGCAGCCCGGACGGTGTCGTACACTTTCTGTTGTTCGGGGGTCACAGTCTGCCAAAAGACGGTACGGGTCATGTCGCACCAGTAGCGGGGCATGGGCATGAAGAGGTCCAGCACCACGCTGTCCCCCGGGCGCAGCACAGTGCGGCCCGGTTCATGGTGCGGGTCAGCCCCATTGGGGCCAAAGGAACAGATGAGCCCTTCGCCCCGGCCAGCGCCCTGTTCTTTGTAACAATTTTCGACAAAGGCGGCGGTTTCCTCTTCGGTCACGCCTTCGTGTAAAAAGCGGACAGCCTGTTCCATCACCTGGTCGTTTTGTTTCGATGCCTGGCGGAGAGCCTTGATTTCTTCCTTATCTTTGCGCATGCGGCATAAGTCTACCGGGGCTGAACCGGGCACCGGGGTAACGTCAGGCCGCTTTTCCATCAGGGCAAGCAGGTGACGGCTGGGCCACCATTTGTCAATACCCAAACGGCCGGGCCGTACAGTGGCGGCAATATCGGCCACCGAGTCATCGGTGTCGTTGTGCGTACGGCACACAAGGGGCGGCTCCCCGGCGGGGAGGCCGAACAAATCATTGCCAAACAGAACGGCGCGGCCGTCCAGATCCAGATACAGCGCGAGCTGGCGTTCCATGGGAGTGATCCATACGCCCGTCAGGTAATACACCGACGATGTGTATGTGACCAGAATTTGAGAAAGACCCTGGCGGCGCATTTCTTCCCGCACCCGGGCGGCGCGGCTTTCGTGCAAAGTAATCATACCGTGTGCATCCTTTCTAGTAGGCCCCAGGAATGGGGCTTGCATTTTTTTAAAAATGTGGTAAGGTGATACCCATATTATAAGCCCGAAGAGGGAGGCGGAGCAATGCCCGGCGAAAAAAAAGAAACCTTTGTGCTGCTGCGTTCCCGGCGGCGCACGCTGTCGCTGGAAATGAAAGAAAACGGAGACCTACTGGTACGGGCTCCACTGCGGATGAGCCAGCGCATGATTGAGGACTTTGTGCGGCAGAAACAGCCGTGGATTGAAAAAGCCAGAGAGCGGGTGCGCAGCCGTCCCACGCCAAAGGTGCTTACCCCCGAGAGAGAAGAGGAGCTGCGTGCCCTTACTCAGAAGCGGGTGCTGCCCCGAGTGGCGCCCTGGGCGGACCAGTTGGGCGTTTGCCCGAAAAAGATAACGGTGACCGGGGCTCTCAAGCGATGGGGCAGTTGCAGTGCCCGAGGGCATGTGTGCTTTTCGTGTCTGTTAGGGGAACAAGAAGACGAGCTGATTGACTATGTGATTGTCCACGAGCTGTGCCATTTGCGGCATATGGACCATTCCACGCGTTTCTGGCAGGAAGTAGGGCGGGTGATGCCCGATTGGCCCCGACGGCGGGATAAATTGAAACAAGCTACCCGTTACCAGCGGGTAAACGAACAAACGGCGCCCAAGGGGAGTTGATCCTCGGGCGCCGTTTGTGTTACATGGGAAAACGGGTGGTTATTTTAAAATGGATTGATCAGATTTCGGTGTAGCACACATCCGCAAGACCGGCGTTTACATCCAGGACAGTACCCAGTTCGCTTTCGTGAGCCACAGCGCCTTCCACGTTCTGGACGTTCTTCACGTTGTGCAGCACGAGCTTCAGGTTTTCGGCACGACCGTCAAAGGAAACCGTTACCTTGTCGCCGCAGCGTACGGCTTTGACCGTAAGCATCTTGTTGGCGCTGCTGTCATACACGGTGAAGGAAGCTTCATCTTTCAGGGCAAACACATGCAGTTCCAGGTCTTTGCCGTAGTCGTATACGGGTTCCTGATTGTTGCCGCCCAGCGGGATGATGCTGTTTTCGCGGGCATAGAACGGCAGGGAGAAGAAGTCGAACGTTTCGCTGCGCCAGGAACCGCCTTCCACTTCTTTGTTCGAGAACATGTGGGTCCAGCGGCCAGCGGGCAGGTAATAGTCGGCTACGTTGTCTTCACGGAATACCGGCGCGACCAGCAGGCTGTCACCCAGCATATACTGACGGTCCAGATCCTGGCAGCCCAGGTCGTGGGGGAATTCCAGCAGCATGGCGCGCATGGAGGGAATACCCGTCTGGTTGGTGATGACAGCGTTGGAATACAGGTACGGCATCAGGCGGCACTTATATTCGCTGAAGAAGCGGCACACATCCACGCATTCGGTGCTGCCTTCCGGATCAAACAGCCACGGCACACGGTAGGAGCTGTTGCCGTGCAGGCGGGAATGGGTGGACAGCAGGCCAAACGCCGTCCAGCGCTTGTACACTTCGGGGGTAGCCGTCAATTCAAAGCCGGACATGTCGTGGCTCCAGAAACCAAAGCCCGACAACGTCAGGCTCAAGCCACCGCGCAGGGATTCTGCCATGGACGGGAAGGTAGAGCTGCAGTCGCCGCCCCAGTGCACGGGGAACTTCTGGCCGCCCACCGTAGCGGAACGGGCGAAGACTACGGCTTCGTTGTGGCCCTTCACTTCTTCGAGCAGGTCGAATACCACTTTGTTGTACAGATAGGTGTAATAGTTGTGCATGAGCACCGGGTCGCTGCCGTCATAGTACACGACGTCGGTGGGAATGCGCTCGCCAAAGTCGGTCTTGAAGCAGTCAATACCCACATCCAGCAGTTTTTTCAGGTAGCTCTGATACCACTTGCAGGCATCGGGGTTTGTGAAGTCCACAACCGCCAGGCCGGGCTGCCACAGGTCCCACTGCCATACGTCGCCATTGGGACGGCGCAGCAGATAGCCATGTTCCATGCCTTCTTTAAACAGCGGGGACTTCTGGCCGATGTAGGGGTTGATCCAGGCGCACAGGTGCAGGTGTTTGTCGTTTTTCAGGCGCTTCATCATGCCTTCTACGTCGCCGAACATTTCATTGTCCCAGCTGAAGTTGCACCATTCGTAGGCCTTCATCCAGTAGCAGTCAAAGTGGAATACGTGCAGAGGAATGTTGCGTTCCCGCATGCCGTCCACAAAGCTGTTTACAGTTTCTTCGTCGTAGTTGGTGGTAAACGATGTGGTCAGCCACAGGCCAAACGTCCAGGACGGAGGCAGAGCCGGTTTACCGGTCAAGTCGGTGTAATGCACCAACACGTCTTTGGGTTCGTCGCCGCCGATGACCATGAACTGGGCATGTTCGCCGGGTACGCTGAACTGCGTACGGGAAATGGCTTCGCTGCACACTTCATAGGATACTTTGTCCGTGGAGTTG
The DNA here is from genome assembly GCA_905200265.1 of uncultured Oscillospiraceae bacterium. Taxonomy (GTDB): domain Bacteria; phylum Bacillota; class Clostridia; order Oscillospirales; family Acutalibacteraceae; genus Heritagella. The sequence goes on along the minus strand of CAJKJS010000086.1, from coordinate 1,272 downwards.
ACGAACACGCCATAGCCCTTATTGGTGATGTAGAAGGGGATATTCTTGTAGCTGATTTCCGAAGCGGTGCCGCCATCTTCGTTCCAAATGTCGACCGTCTGGCCGTTTTTCACAAACGGAGAGAAGCGTTCGCCCAGGCCATACACTTTTTCGCCTACGCCCATGTCCATCTGTACGCGGATGAAAGCGCCTTCGGGGGTTTTGGCCCAACCCAAATGCCGGTCGCCCAGGCTGGTGAGCAGGCGGCCCTTATAGTAAAAGCGCATATCGAACGGGAACTTGGTCATTTTGACCGTCATGTTGCCGTTGGAAATCACGATTTCGCCGTTTTCATCGGTAGCCGTCAGCGCGCATTTCTGATCGGCAATGTCAAAGGCCGGTTCCTTGCGGGCCGAGCCCATGAAATGCCACACGTGCACGGCGATGATGTCGGGTTGGGGAGAAGTAAATTCCAAAGTCAGCAGCGGGCCGTCCATGGAGCGGCCGCGGTTGGTGACTTCCCAGGGGGAGACAAAGAGCGTTACCTTGTCATTTTCCACCTGCATTTCCCGAATGTCCGTTGCGTTAAAGATTTCCACGCCGGGTCGTTTGAGCCAGAAGCCGTTGGTGAATTTCAAAACGATCAACTCCTTTTATTTTCTGGCGGAAGGAATCCAAATCAAAAGGACGTTTCCCTCTTGTGTTCCCACCGCGAATGTTCTATGATAATCTCATAATAATGACTTTCCGGCGGAAAATCTACCGCAAAATTTAGATAAAGTATCACAATTTTGATTTTTTTCTGAAAAAGAAGGATTTTGCATGCAAAAAACCGAATTACGGGAAAACCGCCGCCATGGCGACGCGTTTTTACCCATTGAACATTATGAAATGAAAAGGCAGGACGGGTACCATGCGCTGGACTGCCACTGGCACCGGGAAATGGAATTTTTTCGGGTTATGCGCGGGGAAATCCAGGTGCAGGCCGGCAACAGTTTCTTTCGGGCGGAACCGGGAACACTGCTGTTTTTTGGCAGTGAAGAATTGCACGCGGCGGCCCCTTTACCGGGGAAAGACTGCGATTATCGAGCTATTGTGTTTGACCCGGAAATGATGTGCAGCGCGGGAGGAGATAGCGTGCGCATGGAATTTGTACGGCCGCTTTTACAGGGAGAATTGGCGGTGCCCCGCCGGTTTTCTCCGAAAGATGTCCCCATTCAAAAAGCCTTTGACGAACTGTATGCACTGTTGGAGAAGAAGGAAGGGAAAACGTATCCTCTACTGATTAAGGCC